>NZ_JBWKJV010000006.1:0-273259 GCF_056432045.1 Streptomyces sp. NPDC045701
GGTTGATAGGCCGGATATGGAAGCCCAGTAATGGGTGGAGTTGACCGGTACTAATAGGCCGAGGGCTTGTCCTCAGTTGCTCGCGTCCACTGTGTTAGTTCTGAAGTAACGAACTCCCGCTCCGGCTGGTTGTAGTTCGATATCTTCATAGTGTTTCGGTGGTCATAGCGTTAGGGAAACGCCCGGTTACATTCCGAACCCGGAAGCTAAGCCTTTCAGCGCCGATGGTACTGCAGGGGGGACCCTGTGGGAGAGTAGGACGCCGCCGAACAAGTTTTATGGGAGAGCCCCGCACCTTTTGGTGCGGGGCTTTTCCGCGTTCCGGAGGATCCGGGACACCCCTGTGCGCCGACCTGTCCCGGCTGACGGTAAAGTCAGGGGGCATCGTCGGCACGTTCCACAGGAGGCACCCGGGTGGAGGTACAGGAGACTCGCGTCCAGACGGACCGGGTCCTCACCATCCCCAACATTCTGAGCATGGCTCGCCTCGCCGGTGTGCCCCTGTTCCTGTGGCTGATTCTCCGCCCCGAGTTCGGCGGGCCGAAGAGTGACGGCTGGGCGTTGCTCGTCCTGATGCTCAGCGGTGTCAGCGACTACCTCGATGGCAAGCTCGCCCGGCGCTGGAACCAGATCAGCAGCCTGGGGCGGCTCCTCGACCCGGCGGCCGACCGGCTCTACATCCTTTCCACGCTTCTCGGCCTGACATGGCGGGAGATCCTGCCGCTGTGGCTCACTCTTGCCCTTTTGGCCCGAGAGCTGATGCTGCTGGTGATGGTGGGAATCCTCCGCCGGCACGGCTATCCGCCGCCGCAGGTGAACTTCCTGGGGAAGGCGGCGACCTTCAACTTGATGTATGCCTTCCCGCTCCTCCTGCTCAGTGACGGCAGTGGATGGCTGTCGTCACTCGCTGAAGTTTTCGGGTGGGCGTTCGCCGGATGGGGTACAACTCTGTATTGGTGGGCAGGGATCCTGTATGTGGTCCAGGTCCGCCGACTTGTCAGGGCGGATACCGTGGCCGATTGAGCCTCTGTCTGGTGCCGTGTGGCGAGAGACAGCGCCTGTGTTCGTTCTGGGAACACCGCTGTCACGGACGGGTGAAGTCGGCTTGACCGTCATCTTCGCAAGGAGGACGCTTCCGACATGAAGGCCGTCGTAATGGCCGGTGGCGAGGGAACCCGCCTTCGCCCCATGACCTCGAGCATGCCCAAGCCGCTCCTGCCGGTCGCCAACCGACCGATCATGGAGCACGTGCTGCGGCTGCTCAAGAGGCACGGGCTCAATGAGACCGTGGTGACCGTGCAGTTCCTCGCCTCGCTCGTAAAGAACTATTTCGGTGACGGCGAAGAGCTCGGCATGGAACTCACCTATGCCAATGAGGAGAAGCCACTCGGTACTGCGGGAAGTGTCAAGAATGCCGAGGAGGCACTCAAGGACGATGCCTTCCTCGTCATTTCCGGTGACGCGCTCACCGATTTCGACCTGACCGACCTCATCGCGTTCCACAAGGAAAAGGGCGCGATGGTCACGGTGTGCCTGACCCGGGTGCCGAACCCGCTGGAGTTCGGCATCACCATCGTGGACGAGGAAGGGAAGGTGGAGCGCTTCCTCGAGAAGCCCACCTGGGGGCAGGTCTTCTCCGACACGGTCAACACCGGTATCTACGTCATGGAGCCCGAGGTCTTCGACTACGTCGAGGCGGATGTTCCGGTCGACTGGTCCGGTGACGTCTTCCCGCAGCTCATGAAGGAAGGCAAGCCGATCTACGGCTACGTCGCCGAGGGCTACTGGGAGGACGTCGGCACCCACGAGAGCTATGTGAAGGCCCAGGCCGACGTACTCGAGGGCAAGGTCGACGTCGAAGTCGACGGCTTCGAGATCTCGCCGGGAGTGTGGGTGGCGGAGGGTGCGGAGGTGCACCCGGACGCGGTGCTCCGCGGGCCGCTCTACATCGGGGACTACGCCAAGGTCGAGGCCGGCGTGGAAATCCGCGAACACACCGTCGTGGGTTCCAACGTGGTCGTGAAGAGCGGCGCGTTCCTGCACAAGGCGGTGGTCCACGACAACGTCTACATCGGGCCGCACAGCAATCTCCGAGGCTGTGTCATCGGTAAGAACACCGACATCATGCGGGCCGCCCGGATCGAGGACGGGGCCGTCATCGGTGACGAGTGCCTCGTCGGTGAAGAATCGATCGTTCAGGGCAATGTCCGGGTGTATCCGTTCAAGACCATCGAGGCCGGCGCCTTCGTCAACACCTCGGTGATCTGGGAATCGCGGGGGCAGGCGCACCTGTTCGGCGCGCGTGGCGTGTCCGGCATCCTGAACGTCGAGATCACGCCCGAGCTGGCCGTCCGGCTGGCGGGGGCGTACGCGACGACGCTCAAGAAGGGCGCCACGGTCACCACCGCGCGTGACCACTCCCGCGGTGCGCGCGCGCTCAAGCGGGCCGTGATCTCGGCTCTGCAGACCAGCGCCATCGACGTGCGCGACCTGGAGAACGTGCCGCTGCCCGTCGCGCGGCAGCAGACTGCCCGGGGCAGCGCCGGCGGCATCATGATCCGTACGACGCCGGGTGTCCCCGATTCGGTCGACATCATGTTCTTCGACGAGCGGGGCGCCGACCTGTCGCAGGCGGGGCAGCGGAAGCTGGACCGGGTGTTCGCGCGCCAGGAGTACCGGCGCGCCTTCCCGGGCGAGATCGGCGACCTGAGCTTCCCGTCGAGCGTCTTCGACTCGTACACCGGATCACTGCTGCGGAACGTCGACACGACGGGCGTCGCCGACGCGGGCCTCAAGGTCGTCGTCGACGCGTCGAACGGCAGCGCCGGCCTCGTCCTGCCCAGCCTGCTGGGCCGGCTCGGGGTGGACTCGCTGACGATCAACCCCGGCCTGGACGAGTCGCGGCCCACCGAGTCCGCCGAGTCCCGCCGCGCGGGGCTGGTGCGGCTCGGCGAGATAGTGGCGTCGGCTCGCGCCGCGTTCGGCGTACGGTTCGACACCGTCGGTGAGCGGCTGTCGCTCGTCGACGAGCGCGGCCGGATCATCGAGGACGACCGGGCGCTGCTCGTGATGCTCGACCTGGTGGCCGCCGAGCGGCGCAGCGGGCGTGTGGCGCTGCCGGTGACGACGACGCGGATCGCCGAGCAGGTCGCGGCGTACCACGGGACGCAGGTGGACTGGACGACGACCTCTCCCGACGACCTGACCAGGGTCGGCCGCGAGGAGTCGACGATCTTCGGCGGCGACGGCCGCGGTGGCTTCATCGTGCCGGAGTTCAGCAGCGTGTTCGACGGTACGGCGGCGTTCGTGCGGTTGATCGGGCTGGTGGCGCGTACGCAGCTCACGCTGAGCCAGATCGACGCGCGCATCCCGCGGGCGCACGTGCTCAAGCGGGACCTGGCGACGCCGTGGGCCGTCAAGGGCCTGGTGATGCGCAGGGTCGTGGAGGCGGCCGGCGACCGGCACGTGGACACGACCGACGGCGTCCGTGTGGTGGAGGCCGACGGGCGGTGGGTGATGGTGCTGCCCGACCCCGCCGAGGCCGTCACGCACCTGTGGGCGGAAGGCCCGGACGACGCGTCCGCGCAGGCCCTGCTGGACGAGTGGGCCGCCGTGGTGGACAGCGCGGGCCGCTGACCGCCCGCGTGGAGCGCTGAGCCGGGAGGCGTCACCGGACGCCTCCCGGCTCACCGGTGGGGCCATTCGGCGGTAGCCCCTCCGACGTGCGACGATGTGCGGCATGTCGCAGCAGCACCCCGTTCGGAGCACCGGCTCCCCGCCTCCGCGTCCCGATGCGTCCATGTCGCTGCTGACCAACGTGATGGACCACGCGCTCGACGACGGGTACGCCGAGGCCTCGGCCCGCAGGGCCGCCGAGGGCGGCGGCCTGCCGCGTACGCTCCGGGCCAAACTGGGACTCGCGGCCGGGCTCGTCCTGGCCGCGCTCGTCGTCACGCTGGGAGCCGCGCAGGCGCGGATATCGGCACCGGTTGTGGCCAAGGAGCGCGAAGAGCTCATCGACCGCATCGAGGACGAGACGTCGGCCGCGGACGGCCTCGAGAAGCGGATCGAGGAACTGCGTACCGAGGTGGGGGAGCGGCAGCGCAAGGCGCTGGAACAGCACGGCGGGGACCAGGGGCAGCTCGTCGCCCTCCTCTCGGGGGCGACGCCGGTCCACGGACCGGGCGTCAAGCTCGTCGTGGACGACGCCGAGGCAACCGAGGAGGGTGGCGGCGGCCCGCGCGAGAGCAGCGGATTCGCCGACACGGGCCGGGTCCGGGACCGGGACATGCAGCGGGTCGTCAACGGACTCTGGCAGGCGGGCGCGGAAGCCGTCGCGATCAACGGACAGCGGCTGACCGCACTGTCGGCGATCCGGGCGGCGGGCGACGCCATACTGGTCGACAACAAACCGCTGGTGCCGCCCTACACGGTGCTGGCGGTGGGGGACGGAAAAAAGCTGAGCACGACGTTCCAGGACAGCGCCGACGGGCAGTACCTGCACGTGCTGAAGGAGAACTTCGGTATCCGCACCAGCATTTCGGACCAGGGCGAGGTGCGTCTGCCGGCGGCGCCGAGCCTGATCGTACGTACAGCACAGCCGAGCGAGGCCGGAGCCGGATCGGGTGACGGGCAGGGCGCGGCCGAAACAGGGAAGGGCACATCTTGATCGCCGTACTGGGCCTCGTCGTGGGAGTCGTGGTCGGACTGTTCATCCGGCCCGAGGTGCCGGCCGTGGTCGAGCCCTATCTCCCGATCGCCGTCGTGGCCGCGCTGGACGCCGTCTTCGGCGGCCTGCGGGCCATGCTCGACGGGATCTTCGTCGACAAGGTCTTCGTCGTCTCCTTCCTGTCCAACGTCGTCGTGGCCGCGCTCATCGTGTTCCTCGGCGACAAGCTGGGCGTCGGCGCACAGCTGTCCACCGGTGTGGTAGTCGTGCTCGGCATCCGGATCTTCTCCAACGCCGCCGCCATCCGACGGCACGTGTTCCGGGCGTGAGGCCGATGAGCAACGAAGAGACACCCGAACCGACTCCAGGGCAGTCCCCGGACCGGACGCCCGCCGAGAACCCGGCTCCCGTTCCGGCCGAGACCCCGGGCCCTCGGCCCGGAGCGGAGCCCGGCCCTGAGCCGAAGGCGGCCGAGCCGACCGGGCGGCAGCGACTGATCGCGGGTCTGTGGCCGCCGCGCGTGACCCGGGCGCAACTCATCGTGGCCGTCCTGCTGTTCGGGCTGGGGCTCGGCCTGGCCATCCAGGTCCGCTCGACCAGTGACACCGGCGCCCTGCGCGGTGCGCGCCAGGAGGACCTGGTACGCATCCTCGACGAGCTCGACGACCGCACGCAGCGCCTGGAGGACGAGAAGGCGCGCCTGGAGGACCAGCGCACGGAGCTGGAGAACAGCTCCGACCAGGCGGAAGAGGCGCGCAGGCAGACGCTGGAGAAGGAGCGGCAACTGGGGATCCTGGCCGGTACCGTGGCGGCCCAGGGACCCGGTATCTCGCTCACCATCGACGACGGCGCCGGCGCGGTCGAGTCCGACATGCTGCTCGACGCCATCCAGGAGCTGCGGGCGGCCGGCGCGGAGGCGATCCAGGTCAACGGCGTCAGGGTGGTCGCCGACTCGTACTTCTCCGGTGACGCCGGGGACATAGAGGTGGACGGACGGAAGATCAAGGCGCCGTACCGCTTCAAGGTCATCGGGAAGCCGCAGGACCTGGAACCGGCGCTGAACATTCCGGGAGGCGTGGTGCAGACGCTGGAGAAGGAGCAGGCCACCGCCACGGTCACCCGGTCGCAGAAGATCGTCGTGGACGCCTTGCGACCGGCGGAGCGGCCTGACTACGCTCGGTCGTCATCGCGGTGAGGCGGGGGAACATGGGGGTTACGCGGCAAGGGCCCGTCGTCGGCGGTGGACCGAACCGGGGCGCGGGAACGGGGGCCGGTGTGCGCCCACGCACCGCGGGGACCGGAAGAGGGGCGCCGGGACGCGGGGTTGCGGGGGGTCGGCGCATCACATACGTGGTGCGTGATGGAAACTGTCCGGAGGTTACGGACGTTGTGATGATGTCCGGGTCGGCAGGTGTGTTCATTCAGGGTTCGTCCTGCCCCACGGGCGGGTCTGTTTCGTTCAAGGGGAATCGCCCGTGAAGTTGTTTGCGAAGTTGTTCGGTAAGAGCGCACGCGAGGACGGCGGCAACAGTGCCCGGCATCGCGCGTCGCGCCATGACCAGAGTGAGGAGCAGGGCGGCGAGCGCCCGCTCTTCCGTGACGAGGTTGCGCGCCCGGGTGGTGACATTCCGGGAGGCCAGGGCGCGTCTGTTGACCCTGCCGGTTCCGGCCGCATAGGTTTCGGGGACCCATCAACCTCGAGTACGGGTGGAGGGTCGACGTCCGACCCGTACGCGACGAGTGCCCACGCGGGCCAGCCGCGGCAGGAGGATTCGTCCATGCCGGTGTGTACGAGGTGCGGACACCGCAACGCCGAGGCGAGCCGGTTCTGCTCCAACTGCGGTGCGCCGCTGCGCGGGGGCGTTCCGGCGGAGCGCGCGTCCGAGACGACGTCGACGATCTCGATCTCCGGCCTGGAGGCGTACGACTCCGAGGTCACCGGCCAGACGCAGCTGCCGTCGCTGTCTCCCGAGGCTCAGGCGGCCGTCGAGGCGCTGCCGCTGGGTTCGGCGCTGCTGGTGGTACGGCGCGGCCCGAACTCGGGCAGCCGTTTCCTGCTGGACAGTGATCTGACCACGGCGGGGCGCCACCCGCAGAGCGACATCTTCCTTGACGACGTGACCGTGTCGCGTCGCCATGTGGAGTTCCGCCGCTCGCCCGACGGCAGTTTCACCGTGTCGGACGTCGGCAGCCTCAACGGCACCTACGTCAACCGCGAGCGGATCGACTCGGTACCGCTGTCCAACGGCGACGAGGTGCAGATCGGCAAGTACCGGCTGGTCTTCTACGCGAGCCAGCGGGGCGTGTGACCCGGCAGGGGAGGCCCATGCTGCGAACCACGACGGGCGGTGCCGGCAACGGCACCGCCGGCGCCGCCGAGCAGTTGGTGAGCATCGGGACGGTGCTCAACCAGCTGCGCGAGGAGTTCCCCGAAGTCACGATCTCCAAGATCCGGTTCCTGGAGGCGGAGGGGCTCGTCGAGCCGCAGAGGACGGCTTCCGGGTACCGGAAGTTCAGCCCGCGCGATGTGGAGCGGCTGGCGCGCATCCTGCGGATGCAGCGGGACCACTACCTGCCGCTGAAGGTGATCCGCGAGCACCTGGACGCGGTGGAGCGGGGCGAGCAGGTGGAACTGCCGCCCGCTCCGGGACCGCAGCGCGATTCCGCGGACGGCGACCCGTGGGATCCGGCGCTGGAGCGCCCGACCGCCGCCCGGGTGGGCAGGGCCGAGCTCCTGGCCGCCGCGGACGCGGGCGAGGAGGAGCTCGCCGACTGGGAGGCGTACGGTCTGGTCGTCCAGGGCGTGGACGGCGGGTACGACGCCGAGGCGGTCACCGTCGCGAAACTTGTCGCGGAACTGGGGAGATTCGGTCTGGAACCGCGTCACCTGCGGGCGGTGAAGGCTGCCGCCGAGCGCGAGGCGGGACTGGTCGAGCAGGTCGTCGCGCCGTTGCGCAGACACCGTAATCCGCAGACCAGAGCCCATGCGGAGGCCACGGCCAAGGAGCTGGCGGCGCTGTCCGTGCGACTGCACGCGGCGCTGGTGCAGACGGCTCTCGGCATCCGCTTGCCCTGATCTTGACAGGGCCCGACTATCCAAACCGGTCCGGCACGTCCTAGGGTTGCAATGTGAACGAGCTCGATGTTGTCGGTGTCCGGGTGGAAATGCCCTCCAACCAGCCGATCGTGCTCCTGCGTGAAGTGGGAGGCGACCGGTACCTCCCGATCTGGATCGGCCCGGGGGAGGCGACGGCGATCGCCTTCGCCCAGCAGGGCATGGCTCCCGCCCGGCCGCTCACCCATGACCTTTTCAAGGATGTGCTCGAGGCCGTGGGCCAGGAGCTGACCGAGGTCCGCATCACGGACCTGCGGGAAGGGGTCTTCTACGCGGAGCTGGTCTTCGCCAGCGGTGTGGAGGTGAGCGCCAGGCCCTCCGACGCCATAGCGCTGGCCCTGCGCACCGGAACCCCGATCTACGGCAGCGACGGCGTGCTCGACGACGCCGGGATCGCCATTCCGGACGAGCAGGAGGACGAAGTGGAGAAGTTCCGCGAGTTCCTCGACCAGATCTCGCCCGAGGACTTCGGCACCAGCAGCCAGTGAGTTCGGCGGCTCCGCCGCCGGCGGGCCCGCAGGCCCGCCCCCTGCTGTCCGCTGGTGCTGGGACCGGCTCGCCGGTGACGCCGCTCCCGGTCGTCGTTCCCCGGTGCGTCCCGGGCGCCCTGCGGTGGCGAGGGACCGGATCGGCGGGGTGTTTCCGCCCATTCCGGTAGCCTTTCCCGCTTTTGGGATACGGGAAACCACTCTCAGGGTGATTATCACTCGGCGTGCCGAGTGTGGCGATCGTTGACGCACCCCTGGTGACTGCCTACCGTCGAGATGGCAGGTCAAGGACGGAGGGTCGGCGTGATGAGCAGCGGCGACGGTGCGACTGGGGGCCTCCCCGGACGAAGTCTGGGGCAGAGCGGGCCGTATCCGCTTCACGGGGGTGCGGATCCGCTTCACGCGAGCGTGGCCGGCGTGGGCGCCGGCGCGGCGCAGGGGGACGACACCGATCCGGAGACCGACACGGTCGGCTATCGGGGGCCCACCGCCTGCGCGGCGGCGGGCATCACGTACCGGCAGCTCGACTACTGGGCGCGGACCGGGCTGGTCGAGCCGAGCGTGCGGCCCGCGTACGGGTCGGGGACGCAGCGGCTCTACAGCTTCCGGGACGTGGTCGTCCTCAAGATCGTCAAGCGTTTCCTGGACACCGGTGTCGCGCTGCAGAACATCCGCGCGGCCGTCCAGCACCTGCGTGCGCGGGGTTTCCGCGACCTGGAGCGGATGACGCTCATGAGTGACGGGGCCACGGTCTACGAGTGCTCGTCGCCCGACGAGGTCGTGGATCTGCTGCAGGGCGGCCAGGGTGTCTTCGGGATCGCCGTGGGCGTGGTGTGGCGGGACGTCGAGGCGGCGCTCTCGCAGCTGCACGGGGAGCGGGTCGACACCGGCGAGACGCTGGTGCGGCACAACCCGTCGGACGAGCTGGCGCGCCGGAGGCGTGACAGGGCCGTCTGAGGCCGGACCGCGCGGTGGCAGTCGCGGCCGGGGTCATTGTCAGTGGCGTAGGGCAGCATCGGTGGTGTGAGAGCCGCGCCGACCATTCTGCATCTGGACATGGATGCCTTCTTCGCGGCCGCCGAGCAGGCGGCGAAGCCGAGCCTGCGCGGGAAACCGGTGGTGGTCGGCGGGCTGGGGCCGCGCGGAGTGGTCGCCACCGCGTCGTACGAGGCCAGGCGCTTCGGAGTGCACTCGGCGATGCCGATGGCGCAGGCGCGACGGCTGGCGCCGAACGCCGCGTACCTGGTGCCCCGCTTCTCGCTGTACCGGGCGGTGAGCGAGCAAGTCATGGAGCTGTTGCGGGGACTTTCGCCTCTCGTCGAGCCGCTGAGCCTCGACGAGGCCTTCGTGGACCTGGAGGCCGGGGGAGCGGCGCGGGACGCGGTGGGCGCGCGCGAGGCCGGTGAGCGGCTGCGCAGGGACATCCACGAGGTCACGGGTCTGACCGGGTCGGTGGGGCTGGCCGGCTCCAAGATGCTCGCCAAGATCGCGTCCGAGGAGGCCAAGCCGGACGGGCTGGTGCTGATAGAGCCGGGGACCGAGCGGGAGCTGCTGGGTCCCAAGTCGGTGCGGATCCTGCCGGGCGTGGGGCCGGCGACCGGTGAGCACCTGCGGCGGGCCGGTATGACGACGGTGGCGGACCTGGCAGGGGCGGGGGAGGACGAGCTCGTACGGCTGCTGGGGAAGGCGCACGGGGAGTCGTTGTACCGGATGGCGAGGGGGTACGACGACCGGCCCGTGGTGGCGGAGCGGGACGCCAAGTCGGTGTCGGTGGAGGACACCTTCGACGTGGACCTGCACGACCGGCTGCGGGTGCGGTCGGAGGTGGAGCGGCTGGCCGAGCGGTGCGTGCGGCGGCTGCGGGGCGCGGGGCGGTCGGGGCGGACGGTGGTGCTGAAGGTCCGGCGGTACGACTTCTCGACGCTGACCCGGTCGGAGACGCTGCGGGGGCCGACGGACGACCCCGTGGTGGTGCGGGAGGCGGCGGCGCGGCTGCTGGAGGCGGTGGACACCACCGGGGGCGTGCGGTTGCTGGGCGTGGGGGTCACGGGGCTCGCGGACTACACGCAGGAGGACCTGTTCGCGCAGGCCGCGGCGGAGAGGGCGGCCGCCGGGGCGGGTGGCACGGAGGAGGGGGGAGTGCCGACGGGCGGTGCGGGCGCGGGTGGGGCGGAGGGGGACGGCCCCGAGGGGAAGCGGTCGGCCGCGGGAGCCGCGGTGGCGGGGGTTCCGGTGGGTTCCGGTGGGGCGGACGGGCAGGGTGGGCCGGCCGGACCGGAGGACGCGGTGGGCGCGGCGGAGGCGGCTCGGGAGGAGCGGCGGTGGATGGCCGGCCAGGACGTGCGGCACACCGAGTACGGCGCCGGGTGGGTGCAGGGCAGCGGGCTGGGGCGGGTGACCGTGCGGTTCGAGGAGCCGTGGTCGACGCCGGGGCGGGTGCGCACCTTCCGGGCCGACGACCCGGAGCTGGAGCCGTCCGATCCGCTGCCCCTCGTGGCGGGTCAGTCCTCCTGGCCGGCGAGCTTGCCGAAGTCGCGGTCCGTGGAGGGCGGCGGCGGGAGCGCCAGGCCGTAGTGGTGGTAGAGCTGGAGCTCCTGCTCGGGCGAGAGATGACGGCCGACGCCGAAGTCGGGAGCGTCCTTGATCAGGGCGCGGTCGAAGGGGACGTGCAGGCCGTCCTCCGCCACGTCGCTGGGCTCCAGGGGGACGAAGGCATCGCGGCTGAACAGGCCCGTCCGGACGGCGGCCCACTCGGGCTCGCCCGTCGCGTCGTCCAGGTAGACCTCGTCGATGGTCCCGAGCTTGTGGCCGTCGCGGTCGAAGGCCTTGCGGCCGATCAGGCTGCGCGGATCGATATCGGTCTGCACGGTCCCTCCATCTGCTCGCAACCGCTGGTAAGCACTACGAAAGTGCACTTCGGTGACGTCGGCCACTCGAGGGATCGGGCGGGGACCGCGCTGGTAGGCTGGCAGACGGCCGCTGACCCCGTGCGGGAGAGTCCTCCGGAGAAACCTTTCGGAGGCGCCGAAGGAGCAAATCCTCCCCGGAATCTCTCAGGCACCCGGTACCGCACGGATGAGGTCACTCTGGAAAGCAGGGCGGGCGTCGGACGGCATCCGCTCTCACCGACGGTGAAAGCCGGTCCGGCCCGTTTTCGGGCAGGCCCGGTGAAGCTCTCAGGTTGAGATGACAGAGGGGGAGGCCGTCCGGGCACCCGCGCCGTGGTGCCCCTCGCAGGTCGTATCGACCAGGAGGCCTCCGCCATGACCGCCAACCGCACTCCGCTCTCCGTACTCGAACAGGGCATCCCGTTCGAGCAGCGGCACATCGGGCCCGACGAAGAGGCCCGCGCCAAGATGCTGGCGCAGGTGGGCTACGGTTCGCTCGACGAGCTCACGGCCGCCGCGGTGCCGGATGTGATCAAGAGCGCCGAGGCCCTGGGCCTCCCCGACGCGCGCACCGAGGCCGAGGTCCTGGCCGAGCTCCGCTCGCTCGCCGACCGCAACCAGGTGCTCGCCCCGATGATCGGCCTCGGCTACTACGGCACGTTCACGCCGCCGGTCATCCTGCGGAACGTGATGGAGAACCCCGCCTGGTACACCGCGTACACGCCGTACCAGCCGGAGATCTCGCAGGGCCGCCTGGAGGCGCTCCTCAACTTCCAGACGATGGTCGCCGACCTCACCGGTCTGCCCACCTCCGGCGCCTCGCTGCTCGACGAGGGCACCGCCGCGGCCGAGGCCATGTCGCTGGCCCGCCGCGTCGGCAAGGTCAAGAACGGTGTCTTCCTGGTCGACGCCGACGCCCTGCCGCAGACCATCGCCGTCATCGAGACCCGCGCCGAGCCCACCGGTGTCGAGGTCGTCGTCGCCGACCTCAGCGAGGGCATCCCGGCCGGGATCGCCGAGCGTGGCGTCTTCGGCGTACTGCTTCAGTACCCCGGCGCCTCGGGTGCCGTGCGGGACATCAAGGCCGTCATCGACCAGGCGCACGAGCTCGGCGCGATCGTCACCGTCTCCGCCGACCTGCTGGCGCTGACCCTGCTGACCTCGCCCGGTGAACTGGGCGCCGACATTGCGGTGGGCACCACCCAGCGCTTCGGCGTGCCGATGGGCTTCGGCGGCCCGCACGCCGGATACATGGCCGTCCGCGACACCTTCGCCCGCAGCCTGCCGGGCCGGCTCGTCGGCGTCTCCGTCGACGCCGACGGCAACCAGGCGTACCGGCTCGCGCTGCAGACCCGTGAGCAGCACATCCGCCGGGAGAAGGCGACCAGCAACATCTGCACCGCTCAGGTGCTGCTCGCCGTGATGGCCGGCATGTACGCGGTCTACCACGGCCCCGACGGCCTGAAGCAGATCGCCCGGCGCGTCCACCGCTACGCCGCCGTCCTCGCCGAGGGCCTGCGGGCCGGCGGCGTGGAGGTCGTCCACGACACGTTCTTCGACACCGTGACCGTCCGCGTGCCGGGCAAGGCCGCCGACGCCGTCGCCGCCGCCCGCGAGAACGGGGTGAACCTGCGCCTGGTCGACGCCGACCACATCTCCGCGGCCTGCGACGAGACCACCGGCCGCGCCCAGATCGCCGCCGTGTGGGACGCCTTCGGCGTGCACGGCGACATCGAGGCGCTCGACGCCGCCACCGCCGACGTCCTGCCCGAGGAGCGCCTGCGCTCCGACGCGTACCTCACGCACCCGGTCTTCCACGCGCACCGCTCCGAGACCGCGATGCTGCGCTACCTGCGCAAGCTCGCCGACCGCGACTACGCGCTGGACCGCGGCATGATCCCGCTGGGCTCCTGCACCATGAAGCTGAACGCGACCACCGAGATGGAGCCGGTGACCTGGCCGGAGTTCGGCCAGATGCACCCCTTCGCGCCGGTCGACCAGGCGCAGGGCTACCTGACCCTCATCCGTGAGCTGGAGGAGCGCCTCGCCGAGGTGACCGGCTACGACAAGGTCTCCATCCAGCCCAACGCCGGTTCGCAGGGCGAACTGGCCGGTCTGCTCGCGGTCCGCGCGTACCACCGCGCCAACGGCGACACGCAGCGCACCGTCTGCCTGATCCCGTCGTCCGCGCACGGCACCAACGCGGCCAGCGCCGTGATGGCCGGGATGAAGGTCGTGGTCGTCAAGACCGCCGACGACGGCGAGATCGACGTCGAGGACCTGCGCGCCAAGATCGAGCAGTACCGCGACGAGCTGTCCGTCCTGATGATCACGTACCCGTCCACGCACGGCGTGTTCGAGGAGCACGTCGCGGACATCTGCGCCCAGGTCCACGAGGCCGGCGGCCAGGTGTACGTGGACGGCGCCAACCTCAACGCCCTGGTGGGGCTGGCCAAGCCGGGCGAGTTCGGCGGCGACGTCTCGCACCTGAACCTGCACAAGACGTTCTGCATCCCGCACGGCGGCGGCGGCCCCGGCGTCGGGCCGGTCGGCGTGCGGGAGCACCTCGCCCCGTACCTGCCCAACCACCCGCTCCAGCCGAGCGCCGGCCCGGACACGGGCGTCGGCCCGATCTCGGCGGCTCCGTGGGGCTCGGCCGGCATCCTGCCGATCTCCTGGGCGTACGTCCGGCTCATGGGCGGCGAGGGCCTCAAGCGCGCGACGCAGGTCGCCGTCCTCGCGGCCAACTACATCGCCAAGCGCCTGGAGCCGCACTACCCGATGCTCTACACCGGCCCGGCCGGTCTGGTCGCCCACGAGTGCATCGTGGACCTGCGCCCGATCTCCAAGGCGACCGGCGTCAGCGTCGACGACATCGCCAAGCGGCTGATCGACTACGGTTTCCACGCCCCGACCATGTCCTTCCCGGTGGCCGGCACGCTGATGATCGAGCCGACCGAGAGCGAGGACCTGGCCGAGCTCGACCGGTTCTGCGACACGATGATCGCGATCCGCGCGGAGATCGAGAAGGTCGCCTCGGGCGAGTGGCCCGCGGACGACAACCCGCTGCGCAACGCCCCGCACACGGCGTCCGCGCTGGGCGGCGAGTGGTCGCACGCGTACAGCCGTGAGGAGGCGGTCTTCCCGGCCGGCGTCTCGGCGGCGGACAAGTACTGGCCTCCGGTGCGCCGCATCGACGGTGCGTTCGGCGACCGCAACCTGGTCTGCTCCTGCCCGCCGCTGGACGAGTACGACAACTGACGTCCGGCCGCGGCGGGGCCACGGCGAAGGGCCGGTACGGAGGTGGACTCCGTACCGGCCCTTCGCCGTGCGTGTGCGCGGTGCTCGGGTGCGGGTCGTTCCGGGCGCTGTGCCTCAGGCGGCCGTCGCGACCTTGGCGGCGCTCAGCGGCCGGTGCGGTGCGATGATCTGTCCGTCCGGCAGCAGTTCACCGGTGTCCTCGAAGAGCAGGACGCCGTTGCACAGCAGGCTCCAGCCCTGTTCCGGGTGGTGAGCCACCAGGCGGGCCGCCTCTCTGTCGGCGGAGTCGGCGGTAGGACAGGCTGGCTGGTGCTGGCACATGGGTCGGTTCTTTCGCTGCGGTGTGGTGTGTGTCGCGCGGCTCGATGCGGTGTTCATGGCCGCCCCCCGTTTGTCGGTCGGTCCGTTCCCAGTGTTGCCCCACCGGCGTCAATCCGCAGGGATTTCGCGGTAGCGCTTCCTCCTGCTTAATGACGTGTCACCCGCGCGGATGGTTCAGCTCAACCACCCTGCCCCTTCGGGTGGTTCGGGATAGCCCCGCCGGGCTAGTCCGAACGGACCGGGCCGGTCATCACGCCGTTGACTCCAGCAGCGGCGGCGGCACCAGCCGCAGCGTCAGGACCGGCAGCAGGTCGGCGACCCGGTACGGCATGTGCGGGGCGATGCCCGGAGGCGCGGGGGCCAGCGGGATCAGGAGGTCGGCGGGGGCCGGTGCGCCGGTGGCCGGATCGGCCTCCGTGTCCCCGTGCAGCCAGAGCGTCAGCATGTACAGGTCGGGGACGGACAGCAGGCGCGGCTGGAGTCGGGTCGCCATGGACTCCGCCTGGCGCAGCGCCCGCTCCGTCGAGGCGAGGTAGGGGCCCTCGAAGAAGTGGGAGAACGCCCACCCGTCCGGGGTGAGGACGGTGTCCGCGGCGGCCACCGGGCGGTCGCCGCCGCGGATCAGGAACCGCCAGCCGGCCAGTCGGGTGCGCGGCGCGCCGGCGGACGGGCCGATCGGGTCGCGGACGTCCAGTACGTGGACGGGCAGCGGGAGTTCGGGGCTCAGCGGTCCCTGGACGGACCGGAGGGCGGGGGTGTGGGCCTCGCGGACGGCGGGGGAACCGAGCGCCGCGAGGACACTGCGCAGGGCAGGCGCGGGGGCAGGGGAGACGTGCAGCGGCATGGTGGGTCGCCTCTCAGTCAAGAGACAGGGTGATGCGAGGAAGGTGCGGACGGCAGTGTCAGCTTCGGGGTCAGAGGGTGCCGGAGGGGGCCGACGGGCCGTTGCCGGACTCGACTCTCTGCCTCGTTCGCGGAGTTTATACGACGCGTGTTCACGCGATGTTTCCGCTAGCCGTCGGCGATATTACCGTCAAGGCCGAAACGCGTCTTTAATTTGCGGCGTTTCTGTGGATTTCCCGTGACGGCGGGGCCGCTGCCTGCGGTGTTGCCCGGGGTGCGGTAGGCCGAATGGCGCCGCCGTATCGACCGGCGGAGCGCGTCGTCCCGAGGGGCGGTGACGGGCGTCGGCCGCCGGTAACTGCGCGCTGCCACATGCCTCCGGAATGTGCCGGACAAACAATGTATCCAGCCTACCGCCCACGCCCTGTCCGCGAGGGCGTTACAGATCAGCTCGGCTGGGCATCATCGTCCGTGACGCGGGCGGAGGACGCCGCGCGCCGCCCACTCGAGGAGGGACGCTTCGATGGGGGAGAAGATCGCGACAGGCGGCTTCGACCTGTCCGATCGGCAGAGGTACCGCAGGAAACTCCAGGAGTGCCTGACGGGACTTGAGCGACTCCTTGCCGACAACAGGTTCGACCGGCCGCGCAATCTCGTGGGCCTGGAGATCGAGCTGAATCTGGCGGGCGCCGACGGTATGCCGCGCATGATGAATGCCGAGGTGCTGGAGCGCATCGCGAGCCGGGATTTCCAGACGGAACTCGGAATGTTCAACCTGGAAGTGAACATTGCCCCGCACCGGCTCGGTGGACGGGTCTTCGACCGGCTCGCCGAGGAGCTGCGAACGGGCTTGGCGTACGCGCACCGCAAGGCGCAGGAGGTCGATGCCGGCATTGTGATGATCGGTATTCTGCCGACACTGTCGCAGGACGATCTGGTGTCCGGGAACCTGTCGGACGTCGACCGATACCGGCTGCTGAACGACGAGATAGTGACCGCGCGCGGCGAGGACTTCACCCTCGACATCGAGGGGGTGGAGCGGCTGAGCTGCACCGCGAGCTCCATCGTCCCCGAGGCGGCCTGCACCTCCGTGCAGCTCCACCTCCAAGTGACGCCCGAGCGGTTCGCCGACGTCTGGAACGCCGCACAGGCGCTCGCCGCCGTACAGATCGCGGTGGGTGCCAACGCGCCCTTCCTCTTCGGCCGCGAGGTGTGGCGGGAGTCCCGCCCGCCGCTGTTCACCCAGGCCACGGACACCCGCCCGCCCGAGCTCCAGGCGCAGGGCGTGCGGCCGCGCACCTGGTTCGGGGAGCGGTGGATCTCCTCGGCGTACGAGCTCTTCGAGGAGAACGTCCGGTACTTCCCCGCCCTGCTGCCCATCTGCGACGACGAGGAGCCGCTGCGCGTCCTCGACGAGGGCGGGGTCCCGGGCCTCCAGGAACTCGCCCTGCACAACGGCACCGTCTACCGCTGGAACCGGCCGGTGTACGGCGTGGTGGACGGCGTCCCGCACCTGCGCGTCGAGAACCGGGTGCTCCCGGCCGGGCCCACCGTCGACGACGTCCTCGCCAACGCCGCCTTCTACTACGGCCTGGTCCGCGCGCTCGCCGAGGAGCCCCGGCCGGTGTGGAAGCGGCTGCCGTTCGAGGACGCCGCCGCGAACTTCGACGCGGCCTGCCGGTACGGCATCGACGCGGAGCTGCGCTGGCCGCGGCCCGGGAGGGGCGGGGTCACCACGGTGCCGGCGGTGAAGCTGGTCCGGGACGAACTGCTGCCGCTGGCCGCCGCGGGCCTCGACGCCTGGGGCGTGGAGCGCACCGACCGGGAGCGGTACCTCGGCATCATCGAGGAGCGGTGCAAGCGGCGGGTGAACGGGGCCTCCTGGCAGGTGGAGACCTTCCACCGGGCGCTGGAGGCGGGACTCGGGCGGGAGGCCGCGCTGGCCGCGACCACCCGTCAGTACTGCCAGCTGATGCGCCAGGGCAACCCGGTGCACACCTGGCCGGCCGGTTTTCCGGGGCGGCCGGAGGCGCGGCTGGGGAGCTGAGGCCGGCGCCCGGCCGGGTCCGGCGCGGGGGCCGGGGCGGGCGGTGCCGGGGCGAGTGCGGCCCCGGCCGGGTCGGTGGTGCGATCGTCGGGCAAGCTGTGACACCCATGGCGGTCGACCGAGGCAGGTGTGCGCGTACGTGGCTGGATCTCTTCCCGCGGAGGGCGTGGGGGTGCGGACCCTGCGGTCCGAGACGCTGATCGTCCTGGCGCTCTCCCTGGGG
Source organism: Streptomyces sp. NPDC045701 (assembly GCF_056432045.1). Classification (NCBI taxonomy): domain Bacteria; kingdom Bacillati; phylum Actinomycetota; class Actinomycetes; order Kitasatosporales; family Streptomycetaceae; genus Streptomyces; species Streptomyces sp. NPDC045701. The sequence continues at coordinate 17,856 of NZ_JBWKJV010000006.1, forward strand.
GCGAGCGGGGTATCGGCGCTGATCAGCTTCGTCGGTTCGCTGACGAAGCCGGGTGGGCTGAAGGACCAGGCGGCGACGCTCAACGGCTCGTACGCGCCCGGTCGCCCCTGGCTCGACCTGGCCTGGCAGCTCTTCGGGATCGCGACCGCGCTGGTGCCCGTCGTGCTGGTGGCGCACCTGCTGACGCGGGAGGGCGCGGGGCTGCGGGCGATCGGGTTCGACCGCTCCCGGCCCTGGCCGGACCTGGGGCGCGGGGCGCTGGTCGCGGCCGGCATCGGCAGCGCGGGGCTCGCCTTCTACCTGGCCGCGCGGGCCGGCGGGGCGAACCTGACGGTGGTGCCCGAGGCGCTGCCCGACGTGTGGTGGAAGTACCCGGTGCTGATCCTCTCGGCGGTGCAGAACTCCGTGCTGGAGGAGGTCATCGTCGTGGGTTACCTGCTGCGCAGGCTGGACCGGCTGGGATGGAGCCCTGTGGCGGCCCTGGCGGCGAGTTCCGTCCTGCGCGGTTCGTACCACCTGTACCAGGGCGTGGGCGGGTTCATCGGCAACATGGTGATGGGCGCGGTCTTCGTGCTGCTCTACCGGCGGTGGGGGCGGGTGGGGCCGCTGGTGGCGGCGCACGCGCTGCTCGACATCGTGGCGTTCGTCGGCTACGCCCTGCTGGCGGGCCGGGTGGGGTGGCTGCCCACGGCGTGAGGCGGTGAGGGCGGAGGGGCGCACCGAAGCCTCCGTACGCCCCTCCGCCGTACCGGCCGGCCCCACGGGCCGCACCGGCTCACCGGCCTCACACCAGCAGGTCGCCCTCGATCACCGTCACCGCGTTGCCGGTCAGCAGCGTCCGTTCGCCGCGCAGCGCCGTCCGCACCAGCCCGGTGCGGGCGCCGCCCTGCAGCCCGGTCAGCTCGTCGCGGCCGAGCCGGGCCGACCAGAACGGCGCGAGGGCGGTGTGCGCGCTGCCCGTCACCGGGTCCTCGTCGATCCCGAGGGCGGGGAAGAAGCAGCGCGAGACGAAGTCGTACCCCCGCTCCGGGTCCTCGGCGGCGGCGGTGGTGATGACGCCCCGGTCCGCCATCGACGCCAGGGCGGCGAAGTCCGGCGCGAGGGACCGTACGGACCGCTCGTCCGGCAACTCGACCAGCAGGTCGCCGATGTGCGCGGCGGTGCCGTGGACGCCGACGACCTCGGAACCGAGCGCTCCGGCGAGGCCGTCGGGGGCGGGGACGGACTTCAGGGGGGAGGTCGGGAAGTCCAGCGTCAGGGAGCCGTCCGCGGCCGCCGTGGCGGAGAGGATGCCGCACCGCGCCGCGAAGCGGACCGTGCCGGTCGCGCGCCCGGTGGTGTGCAGGACGTGCGCGGTGGCGAGCGTGGCGTGGCCGCACATGTCGACCTCGGTGACCGGTGTCAGCCAGCGCAGCGCCCAGTCGGCCTCACCGCCGGGCGGCAGGGGGTGGGCGAACGCGGTCTCGGAGAGGTTGACCTCCGCGGCGACCTTCTGGAGCCAGTGGTCGTCCGGGAAGGCGTCCAGCAGTACGACCCCCGCCGGGTTGCCGGAGAAGGGTCTGTCGGTGAAGGCGTCGACGATTCGGATGCGCATGCCCAGACCGTAGGGGCCGGGTTGCCTCCGGGGCCAAGGCCAATCCCGCCCGGCTGGACCCGACCTGCCGCACCCGGAGGGGGCCGGCGCCCGGCACGCCGTGATCGGGGCGGTTCGGTCGCCCCGGCGGCCCGGCCGGTGTCGTCGGCCCCGTTCAGGCGGTGGGCGTGCCGACGTCACGCCCCAGGTAGTTTCTTTCCCATGCCGGCCTCCCGCCCCCATCGCGTCGCCGTCCTTGTACTGGAGGGCGCGAAGCCGCTCGACGTCGGAATCCCCGCGCAGGTCTTCACGACCCGCGCGAGCATGCCGTACGAGGTGCGGGTGTGCGGGGCGACACCCGGTCTCGTGACCGGTGGCGACGGCCTGTCGTACTCCGTCGCCCACGGCCTCGGCGCGCTCGTGTGGGCCGATCTCGTCTTCATCCCCGGCTACCGGTTCCCGGACCGCGACGACCCGCCGCGGGCCGTCGTCGAGGCGCTGGTCGCCGCCCACGCCAGGGGCGCGCGGCTCGCCGCCATCTCGACGGGCGCCTTCGCGCTCGCCGCCACGGGCCTGCTCGACGGCAGGCGCGCCACGACGCACTGGCACTACACGCGGCAACTCATGGCCAGGCACCCGCTCGTCCAGGCCGACGAGAACGTGCTGTTCGTCGACGAGGGCAGCGTGCTCACCTCGGCCGGCGCCGCCTCCGGCATCGACCTGTGCCTGCACATCCTGCGCGGCGACCTCGGGGTGGCCGCCTCCAACCACGCGGCCCGCCGTCTGGTCGCGGCCCCCTACCGCAGCGGTGGCCAGGCCCAGTACGTGCCGCGCAGCGTCCCCGAGCCGCTAGGCGAGCGCTTCGGCGCCACCCGCGAGTGGGCGCTGCACCGGCTCGGCGAGCCCCTCACCCTGGACGTACTGGCGCGGCAGGCCGAGGTCTCACCGCGTACGTTCTCCCGGCGCTTCGTCGAGGAGACCGGCTACACGCCGATGCAGTGGGTGATGCGCGCCCGCGTGGACCTGGCCCGTGAACTGCTCGAACGGTCGCAGCGCAGCGTCGAACAGATCGCCGCCGACGTCGGCCTCGGCACCGGCGCGAACCTGCGCCTGCACTTCCAGCGCATCCTCGGCACCACACCGAGCGAGTACCGGCGCACCTTCACCCGGGACGAATAGCAGCGTGGCGAGATCCTTGTGAACCATGGCGATGCCGCCACTGTCAGCGGCGCGGGCCGCGTACGAGCCTGGGTGGCGAAGGGAAGGGACCTCACTCATGACTCGCATCGCCATCAACGGATTCGGCCGCATCGGACGCAATGTGCTGCGCGCACTGCTCGAACGCGACAGCGCCCTCGAAATCGTCGCCGTCAACGACCTGACCGAGCCCGCCACGCTCGCCCGGCTGCTCGCCTACGACAGCACGGCCGGCCGGCTCGGGCGCCCGGTGACCGTCGACGGGGACGCCCTCGTCGTCGACGGCCGCCGGATCACGGTGTCGGCCGAGCGTGAACCGGCGCAGCTGCCGTGGGCCGAACTCGGCGTCGACATCGTCCTGGAGGCCACCGGCCGCTTCACCTCGGCCAAGGCTGCCCGCGCCCACCTCGACGCGGGCGCGAAGAAGGTGCTCGTCAGCGCGCCGTCGGACGGCGCCGACGTCACGCTCGCGTTCGGGGTCAACACCGACGCCTACGACCCGGCCGCGCACACGATCGTCTCGAGCGCCTCCTGCACCACCAACGCGCTCGCGCCGCTGGCAGCGGTCCTCGACGGACTCGCCGGCATCGAGCACGGGTTCATGACGACGGTGCACGCCTACACGCAGGAGCAGAACCTGCAGGACGGTCCGCACCGCGACGCCCGTCGCGCCCGGGCCGCCGGCGTCAACATCGTGCCGACCACGACCGGCGCCGCCAAGGCGATCGGCCTGGTGCTGCCGGACCTCGACGGCAAGCTGTCGGGCGACTCGATCCGCGTTCCGGTGCCGGTGGGTTCGATCGTCGAGCTCAACACCGCCGTGGCCCGCGACGTGACGCGCGACGACGTGCTGGCGGCGTACCGCGCCGCGGCGGAGGGGCCGCTCGCCGGCATCCTCGAGTACGCGGACGACCCGCTCGTGTCGTCCGACATCACCGGCAATCCCGCCTCGTCGATCTTCGACTCGGCCCTCACCCGCGTCGACGGCCGCCACGTCAAGGTGGTCGCGTGGTACGACAACGAGTGGGGCTTCTCGAACCGCGTGATCGACACGCTCGAACTCCTCGCCTCCCGCTGACCGGAGGCCGGGGGGACCGCGCCTCCAGCGACCGTCCGCCCCGCACTTCCCTCGGGCGCCCCGGTCGGCCGGTCGGGCCGACCGGAGCGCCCGTGCGGGGAAGCGGTCCGCCCGCCCCCGGCCCGGGAGAGTGCGGGAGGGCCGAGGCCCGGCCAAGGTGCTCATCGATCGTCGCTCCTCGACACCCTTTCCCGTATCAACAACGATTGCTCGCCGAACAGTTCCGATATATCGTCGAAGTATCGCCGAGAGCGACGATGGAAGGAGCGTGCGGCATGCGTACGCGAGGGAACCGTGGACGCGGCCGGGGTGGCGACCACCCGGGGGACTTCGACGGGCGGCGAGGCGCCTTCGGTCCGTTCGGGCCGGGGTTCGGCGGCGGTCCGTTCGCCGGTGGCCCCTTCGGTGGCGGGCGGGGGCGAGGGGGCGGCCGGGCGCGCCGCGGTGACGTCCGCGCGTCGATCCTGGCTCTGCTGAGGGACCGGCCGATGCACGGCTACGAGATGATCCAGGAGATCGCCGAGCGCAGTGGCGGGGCCTGGCGGCCCAGCCCGGGTTCGGTCTACCCGACCCTCCAACTGCTGGAGGACGAGGGGCTGATCACCAGCAGGAGCGAGGGCGGCAAGAAGCTGTTCACACTCACCGACGCCGGGCGGACGGAGGCGGAGGCGGTCGCCGACGCCCCGTGGGAAGGCGCCGGGAGCGGAGTCGACCGGGAGGCCCTGCACGAGATCCGGCAGGCCGGCTTCGGTCTGCTGGAGGCGTTCGGCCAGGTCTGGAAGACCGGTGACGCCGATCAGCGGCAGAAGGCCCTGGCCGTCATGAACGACGCCCGCAAGAAGCTCTACCTGATCCTCGCCGACGAGCACTGAGCCGTCGGCGCCGGCGTCGACGCCGGCGCCGGATCCGGGACGCGCGGCCGCCCGTCCGGCGAGACGTCTCAACAGGTGTCACCGGCTTTACGCTCCTGACCGGCCGCTGCCATGATGTGCCGATGCACGCGTCTCAGGGGAGAAGCGCCGGCCTGGGACTCGCCCTGGCCTCGGCGTTCGCATTCGGAGGATCAGGTGTCGCGGCCAAGCCGCTGATCGAGGCAGGGCTCGACCCGCTGCACGTCGTGTGGCTGCGGGTCACCGGCGCCGCGCTGGTGATGCTGCCCGTCGCCTGGCGCCACCGTGCCCTGCTGGTCCGCGAGCCCGCGCTGCTCGCCGGCTTCGGGCTGCTCGCCGTCGCCGGTGTCCAGGCCTGCTACTTCGCGGCCCTCTCCCGCATCCCCGTCGGGGTCGCGCTCCTCGTCGAGTACCTCGCCCCCGCGCTGGTGCTCGGGTGGGTGCGCTTCGTGCAGCGCCGTCCCGTGACGCGTGCCGCCGGGGTCGGTGTGGTCCTCGCCGTCGGCGGCCTCGCCTGCGTCGTCGAGGTGTGGTCCGGGCTGAGCTTCGACCTCCTCGGGCTGGCGCTCGCACTGGGCGCCGCGTGCTGCCAGGTCGGCTACTTCGTCCTCTCCGACCACGGCGGCGACGAGGCCGACCCGGTCGACCCGCTCGGTGTCATCGCCTTCGGGCTGCTCGTCGGCGCGGTCGTCCTCACCCTCGTGGCGCGCCCGTGGGGCATGGACTGGCGGGTGCTCGGCGGCACCGCCGGCATGGGGGGTACCGAGGCTCCCGCGTGGCTGCTGCTCGGCTGGATCGTGCTGGTCGCCACCGTCGTCGCGTACGTCACCGGTGTCATCGCCGTGCGCAGGCTCTCCCCGCAGGTGGCCGGGGTGGTGGCCTGTCTGGAGGCGGTCGTCGCGACCGTACTGGCCTGGGTGCTGCTCGGGGAGTACCTCTCCGGCCCGCAGATCCTGGGCGGCTCGGTGGTGCTGGTGGGCGCCTTCATCGCCCAGTCGTCGACGCCCAAGGCGCCCTCGGGCCCGGTGGCCGGATCGGACGAGGTGCCGGCCGGGGGCGAGTTGTCGGCCGGGCGCGCCTCCACGTAAGGTCCCGGATCATGCACGCGACCGTACTTCCGCCGCCCGCCGCGTAACGCGGGCGGCACCACTCCTTCTGGCGCAGACCGGCTCGGGCAGTCCCCGAGTGGCTCGTCGCTGCCCGCGTGCGCAGTCGAACGGCCCCTCAACCGTCTGTTGTCGTACGGAGAAGTCACGTGTCGGACATGTCCGCTGTGCCCATCGGGCGCAGCCTCTTCTATCTGATCGTCGCCGGGGTCGCCTGGGGCACCGCCGGGGCGGCCGCCTCGCTGGTGTTCCTGGTGAGCGACCTCGGTCCACTGGCCCTGTCGTTCTGGCGCTGCGTCGGCGGCCTGGTGCTGCTGCTCGGCGCGCTGGCGGTACGCCGTCGCCGCGCGGCGCGGCCGGCCGAGTCCCGCCGGCGGTGGGCGCTGCGCGTCCTCGGTACGGGGATCGGGCTCACGATCTTCCAGAGCGCCTACTTCGCCGCCGTGGAGGCGACCGGCCTCGCGGTCGGCACGGTCGTCACGCTGGGCGCCGGGCCGGTGCTCATCGCGCTCGGCGCCCGGCTGACCATGGGGGAGCGGCTCGGGCGGGGCGGGGTGATCGCGGTCGCGGGCGCGCTGGCCGGGCTCCTCGTGCTGGTGCTCGGCGGCGGTGGTGTCGCGGTGCGGCCCGCCGGGGTGGCCCTGGCGGTGCTGTCGGCCGCCGGGTACGCCGGGATCACCCTGCTGACGCGGTGGCTCGGACGGGACGGCGGCGGCGGTGACCCGCTGACCACGAGCACCTGGGCCTTCGCGGTCGGCGCGGTCGGGCTGCTGCCGATGGCGGCCTCCGAGGGGCTGGTCCCGCACACCGCCGAACTGGCCAAGGTGGTGGTGCTGCTGGTGTACGTGGCGGCCGTGCCGACCGCGCTCGCGTACGCGCTGTACTTCGCGGGCGCGGCGGTGGTGCGCGCCGCGACCGTCTCGGTGATCATGCTCCTGGAGCCGGTGAGCGCGGCCGTCATCGCGGTGACGGTCCTCGACGAGCGGCTGACCGGGGCGACGGTGTGCGGAACGGTTCTCCTGCTCGCCGCCGTCGTCGGGCTGGCGGCGGCGGAGGCGCGGGGCGCCGTGGGCAGGCGACGGGCGGAGGCGCCGGCCTGAGCCGGACGCTCGGGTCGGGACGCCGCCGGGGGCCTTCCCGGCCGGTGCGGGAGCCTTCCGGGGCGCGCCCGGCCCGGCGCCCGGGGGCGTCCCCGGGGCGTGCCCCCGGGGGCCGCGCGGCCACTTTGGCGCCGCGCCCGTCGGGTGCCTCAGAGCGCGGCGAGGTAGCCGGGGACGGGGATCGACGGCTCCATGTCCGGGGCCGGGACGGGAGCCCCGTACGTCGTCCGGACCGGTACGACGCCCGTCCAGTGGGGGAGCCCGAGGTCCTCGGGCTCGTCGTTCGGGCCGCCCGTCCGGAGCTTCGCGGACACCTCGGCCAGGTCCAGCCGCAGGACGGCGGTCGCGGCGAGCTCCTTGGCGTTGGCCGGGCGCGAGTCGGCGGAACGGCCGGGGACGACGTGGTCGACGAGGGCGTCGAGCGCCGTGCGCTTCTCGTCCGGGTCGGTCACCTGGTGGGCCGTGCCGTGGACGACGACCGAGCGGTAGTTGAGGGAGTGGTGGAAGGCCGAGCGGGCCAGCACCAGGCCGTCGACCTGGGTGACGGTCAGGCAGACGGGCAGGCCCGGGTCGGCCTGGCCCGCCATGCGCAGCGGGCGCGATCCGGTGGACCCGTGGACGTAGAGGCGCTCGCCCACGCGGCCGTACAGCGTCGGCAGGACGACCGGCGCCCCGTCGCGCACGAAACCGAGGTGGCAGACGTACGCCTCGTCGAGTATCGCGTGCACCAGTTCCCGGTCGTAGGCGGCGCGTTCCCGGGAACGGGTCGGCACGGTGCGGTCGGTGGGCTGGTAGGCGGTCTCGGTGCCCGGCATTGCGCTCTCCATTGCACTAGTGCATAATTTGGTTTGTGCTAGGAGAGTATCGGATCGTGGGGCGTCGCGCATCGGAGATCGCCGCGAGCGTGGAGCGGGGCGTGGGTTCCGGCGAGCTCGCGCCCGGACAAACGCTGCCGCCCATGCGGGAGTTGGCGGTACTGCTGGGGGTCAACCCCAACACCGTCGCGGCCGCCTACCGCACCCTGCGCGAGCGCGGGGTGATCGAGACCGCCGGGCGCAGGGGGAGTCGCGTGCGGTCGCGCCCCGCCACCACCGCGCGCGGGTCCCTCCGGATCGACGCGCCGGCGGGCGTGCGGGACGTGGGGCAGGGCAACCCCGACCCGGCCCTGCTGCCGCCGCTCGGCGAGGCGCTGGCGGCCGCCGCGCGGCGTGCGGCCGAGGAGCCCGGGCTCTACGGGCAGCCGCCGGTGGACGAGGACTTCGCGCGGCTCGCGCGGGCCGCGCTGGACGCCGACGGGGTACCGGTCGGGCCGGTCGCCGTCGCGTCCGGCTCGCTGGACGCCATCGAGCGCGTACTCGCCGCCCACCTGCGGCCGGGTGACGCCGTGGCGCTGGAGGACCCCGGCTGGGGCGCCCTTCTCGACCTCGTGCCGGCGCTCGGGCTGAAGCCCGTGCCGGTCGCCCTCGACGACGACGGCCCGCTGCCGGACGCGGTGCGGCGGGCGGTGGGCGACGCCGGGGCGCGGGCCCTGATCGTCACCGACCGGGCGCAGAACCCGACCGGTGCGGCGGTGGGCGCGGCGCGGGCGGCGGAGCTGCGGCGGGTGCTGGCCGCGCACCCGGAAGTGCTGCTGATCGAGGACGACCACGGGCACGGGTTCGTGGACGTGCCGCTGCACCCGCTCGCGGGGGTGACGGACCACTGGGTGCTGGTGCGCTCGGTGGCCAAGGCGTACGGCCCCGACCTGCGCGTCGCCGCGCTGACCGGCGACGCGGTCACCGTCGACCGGGTGCTGGGCCGGCAGAACCTCGGGCCCGGCTGGGTGAGCCGCCTGCTGCAACGGGCCGTCGTGCACCTGTGGGAGACCGGCGCGGTGGACACGCGGGCGGTGGCGGCGGCGTACGCGGAGCGGCGCGACACGCTGGTGGCCGCCCTGGCGCGGCGGGGCGTCGAGGCGCACGGACGCAGCGGCATGAACGTGTGGGTGCCGCTGGCCGACGAGACCGGCGCGGTCGCCCGCCTGCTGCACGCCGGGTGGGCGGTGGCGCCGGGGGCCCGGTTCCGGATGGCCGCCGGACCGGGCGTACGGATCACCGTCTCGGGACTGCCGCCCGCCGACCTGGAGCCGCTCGCGGACGCGGTGGCGGCGGCGGTCGGCCCGGTGGAGGCGCGCAGCTACGGCTGACCGGCCGGGCCGGCCTTGGGGCGGCTCTGCGTGAGGGCCGCCCCGGCCAGCACGATCAGCGCCCCGACCGGGGTGTTCCAGGTCAGTGCCTCGTCCAGGAGCGTGACGCCGGCGGCGGTGGCGATGACCGGGATGAAATAGGTGACCATCTGGCCGGTCGTGGGGCCGACCTCGGCGACGATCCCGTACTGGATCAGGACCGCCAGGCCGGTGCCCAGCGCCCCGAGCGCGATCACCGCGAGCAGCGGCACCACCGGGAAGGCGGCCGGCCAGGTGGTGAACAGCGGAGTGACGAGCGCCAGTTGCAGCGTGGCGAGGAACAGCTGCGCCCCGGTGAGCGACAGGTGCGACTCGCTGCGGCCCGCGAGCGTACGGCGGACGTATATCCAGCCGATGGGGTAGCTGAGCGAGGCCAGCAGGGCCATCGCGGTGCCCGTGGCGTCCAGTCCGGAGAACCCCTGCCACGCCCCGAGCACGGTCAGGACGCCGATGAAGCCGACGCCGAGCCCGGCCACCCGGCGGCGCGTCGGGCGGTCCTCCGACAGGGCGACCAGCGACAGGGCCATGCCCCACAGCGGGGAGGTGGCGTTGCAGATGCCGGCCAGCGTCGAGGGGATGGTGAGCTCGGCGTACGCGAAGAGGGAGAACGGCAGGGCGTTGAGGAAGAACGCCGCCACGGCGAGGTGGCCCCAGGTGCGGGCGCCGCGCGGCGGCCCGGCGCGCTTCACCGCCATGGCGACGGCGAGCACCGCCGTACCGAACAGCAGACGGCCGAAGGTGACCTGGAAGGGGGCGTAGGCCGTGGTGCCCACCTTGATGAGCAGGAAGCTGAAGCCCCAGACCAGGGAGAGCAGGGCGAAGCGGACGCGCCAGTCGACCGCGCGGCGGCGCGCGGGCGGTGGGGCGGCACCGGGCGGTGCGGTGACACCGGCGGGCTCGGTGGCACCGGACGGAGGGGTCCCGCCGGTCGGCGGGGCGGTGGCGGCGAGGGGTCGGAGGGCGCGGTGGCGGTGCTCATGACGACCACCTTGGCCCCCCGTACGTCGTAGAACAAGCGAGATTTCGTGGCCGCCTTCGCTTAGCATTGCTTACATGTTGAACCTGGAGCGCCTGCGGACCCTCGACGCCCTCGCTCGCCACGGCTCGGTCAGCGGCGCGGCCGACGGGCTGCACGTGACGACATCGGCGGTCTCGCAGCAACTCGCCAAGCTGGAGAGGGAGGTCGGCCAGCAGCTCATCGCCAAGAACGGACGCGGTGTGCGGCTGACCGACGCCGGCCTGCTGCTCGCGGATCACGCGGCGCGGATCCTGTCCCAGGTGGAGCTGGCACAGGCGGACATCGAGGCCCAGCGCGGCCAGGTGGTGGGCGAGGTGCGGCTGGCCGGGTTCCCGACGGCGGCGCGCGGACTGTTCCCGGCGGCCATCACCGCACTGCGCAGGGACCACCCCGACCTGGTCGTACGCACCAGCGAGCTGGAGCCCGAGTACGGGGTGCGCCAGGTGCTGCGGGGCGACATGGACCTGGCGGTCGTGCTCGACTGGAGCAACAAGCGTCTCCCCGTGCCCGCCGGTCTGGCCAGGGCGGAGCTGCTGGACGACACCGCCGACGTGGCCCTCCCGGCCGACCACCCGCTCGCCCGGCGGGCGGAGCTGGACCTGGAGGAGCTCGCCGACGAGGACTGGGTGTCGTGGCCGGAGGGCGAGTTCTGCTACGAGTGGCTGATGTTCACGCTGCGCTCGAAGGGCGTCGAACCGCGCATCGCGCACCTGGCCGGTGAGCACCACACCCAGCTGGCCCTCATCAGGGCGGGCCTCGGGGTGTGCGTCACCCCCCGGCTGGGGCGTGGAGCCGTACCGGAGGGCGTCGCCCTGGTGCCCGTCCGCCACCAGATGCGGCGGCACATCTACGCGGTGTGGCGCACGGACGCGGATCGCCGGCCCTCGATCAGGGCGGCGGTGGAGGCGCTGCGCGAGGTGGGTCTGGCGGTCGGCAGCTGACGCGTTCCGGCGGGGGCAGGACAGGACGTCTGACCGCGCGGCACCCTCGCCGGCGCCGGTACGGGGTCACGCCAGCTTGATCGCATCGCCCTCGACGGTGATCGACGCGGGCGCGAGCGGGCTGGTGGCCGGGCCCGCCTTGACACTGCCGTCCGTCGCGTCGAACTTGCTGCCGTGGCAGGGGCAGTTGATGATCCCGTCGGCGACGTCCTTGACCGCGCAGCCCGCGTGGGTGCACTTCGAGGAGAACGCCTTGAAGGCGCCCGCCGTGGGCTGGGTGACCACGATGCCGCCGACGACCTTGCCGCCGCCCTCGGGGATGTCCGTCGTCCTCGCCAGCACCCTGCCGCCGGCCCCGGGTCCGGACGCGGCCCCGGGTCCGCCTCCGCCCGCCGGCGCGTCCCCGACGGACGCGGCCGGGGAATCCGATTCCCCGCAGGCGGTGAGCACGGCCGCCAGCCCGGCCCCGCCGGCCGCGGCGACGACGGTTCGGCGCGCCACCGCCCTGCCGGTCCTCTGCGATCCGGTCATCCGGCACCCCTTCCCTGATGGTCGACCCGACGTCGACGCGTCGTGGGGGAGTACGGGAGGGCCTTCGGCGCTGTTCACCCGGCCAAGGACCTTTTCAGGAACTCCACCTCCGCCGTCAGCCGGCCGCTCGCCACATCCTCGCGGGTGACCTGGTGTGTCGCACCGGGGAGGGGGAGGACGGTGTGCGGCCGTCCGGCGGCCAGCAGCGCTGCGGAGAAGCGCAGAGTGTGGGCGACCACCACGTTGTCGTCGGCGAACCCGTGCATCAGCAGCAGCGGCCGCCTCAGCAGGTGTGCGTGCGCCACATGGGAGGAGCGCGCGTAGTTCTCGGGCCGGACGTCCGGGTGGCCGAGGAAGCGCTCCTCCCAGTGGGTGTCGTACAGCAGGCGGTCGGTCGGAGCGGCGCCCGCCACGGCCGCGTGGAACACGTCGGGGTGGTGGAGCACCGCGCCGATGGCGAGGTAGCCGCCGTACGACCAGCCACGGATGCCCACCCGCCCCAGGTCCAGGTCCGGGTACCGCTCGGCCGCCGCGTGCAGCGCGTCCACCTGGTCCTCCAGGGGCGCGGTCAGCCGGTCCCCGTGGATCGCCGTCTCCCACGCCCGGCCGCGCCCCGGTGTGCCGCGCCCGTCGGTGACCAGTACCGCGAAGCCCTGCTCGGCGAACCACTGGGCCACCGCGCCGTGCCAGCCGCTCGCCCGCACGGCCAGCTGGACGCCGTACCCCGCGTACGGGCTGAGCAGCACGGGCAGCCGGCCCGAGCCGGGCACGTGCCAGGACGGCAGGTGGAGGTGGCCGCGCAGTTCCCGTGCGCCCAGCGACAGGTGGACGGGCCGGGGCGTCACCAGGGGGGCCGCGGTGAGCACGGCGATGTACCCGGTGGGCTTCCCGCCGCGCAGCACGGTCACCGTCCGCCCCTCAGGCGTCCGGCTGTCGAGGACCACGGTGTCGCCGCCGACCGCCGCCGTGTGGACGCCCGGTTCCCGGCTGACGCGGTCGAACCCGTTCCCCGGGTCATACGTCCATACATGGGTCTCGGCGGGGTCCTCGCTCGCGGTGAAGAACACCCGCTCGCCGGCCGCGCCCAGGACGGCCCGGACCTGGAGCCCCGGCGGACTCGGCACGTCGCCGACGCGCAGACCGTGTACGTCGTCGCGTACGACGGTGACGACCGGCGTCCCGGTGGCGGTACGCAGCGGAACGCCCGGCGTGAGCTCCACCCAGGCGGGGTCGGTGCGCAGCGCCAAGGGGCTGGTGCCGCCGTCGGCGGGGTCGACGGCCAGCCACCGGACCGACCGCTGGTCGCGTGTCTGGACCTCGGCGTACGGCCCGGTGCCGTCCCACCCGGCGGCCGTGACGTACTCGAACCGGGGGTCCGTCCAGGGGCCCGAGGGATGAGCCGCCGCGTCCGCCCGCTCCGGCACCCGGACGGGTATCCGCCGTCCGTCGAGGCGGAGGACGTGCAGTGACACCTCGGCGTTGGCCGTGCCGGCGGCCGGGTAGCGGACGGCGCGCGGCGGCCTCGCCGGATCGGCCGGATCCGCGAGGTACCACCTGCCCACGCGCGCGTGGTCCGTCCGCACCACCAGGAGGGCGTCCCCGTCCGGCGACCACCAGTGGCCGCGCAGCCGCCCGACGGACTCGGCCGACACATGGTCCGACAGCCCGTACGTCACCTCCGGCCCCTCCGGCTCGGCCAGCGGCCGGTCCTCCGAACCGTCGGCGGTGCGGGCGACCCGCAGGGCCCCGCCCGTCACGTACGCGACCAGCGAACCGTCCGGCGACGGCCGCGGGTCCACGGCCGGCCCCGCCGTCGGGACCCGCCACGGAGCGCCGCCGCCGGTGCGTACCGCCCACACCGCGCCGCCCAGCGCGAACACCGCCACGCGCGCGTGCCGATCGACGGCGTAACCGGTCACGCCGGTCGACGTCACCCGGGCGCGTTCCCGGCGCACCCGCTCCGCCTCCGGCACGCCGTCCTCCCCGTCCCCGCCCAGGGCGGTCGGGTCGGCGAGCAACCGCTCCTCGCCGTCCTCGTACAGCCACAGCCGCCCGACCGTGTCGGTTCCCGAACCGGTGCGCACGAACAGCACGCGCCGGCCGTCCGGGGAGACGGCGAAGGCGCCGGGGGAGCCGAGCGAGAAGCGGCGGGTGCGGGCGAACTGGAGGGGGAAAGAGGGCACTTGGACGGTCGTCGCGGCGGTCATGGGGACGATCATGACAGCCACGTCGGGTGGGGGATGCTTTCCGATGTCACCGCGACCCGCTACGTCCCGCCTTCGCGTGAGGGCGGTTCCCTCCCGGGCGTCGTCGAGGCCGGCGCGTCAGGGGGGCAGCGTCGGCGGTCCTCACCCTCCTCCACGCCGTCGGCCCCGATCTTCTCCTCGCGGACCTTCCCGTGACGGTCTGCTCGGTGTGCTCCTCCGGCGTGAGGCGTACGCGATCGACCGGTACCCCTCGGTCTGCACGCCGGGCGCCCCGCCGTGCAGACGGAGGCCGCACCGGTGGAGCGAGTGTGTCCGGACCCCGAGGAACGCTTCGAGGAAGAGATGGTTCACGGCCTGGTTCCGCAAGGAGCACATCGAAGCCGACACCCCGGACCGCGACACCGACCGCTGACAACCCGTTCCTTCCACGGGACGGGGATCCGAGAAGCTGTGAAAGGTACACCGCTCACGGGTGCTGGTCGGTGTGCCCGCACACCCAGGCGAGCGCGTCGCGCACCCCGTGCACGTAGTCGCGAGGGACAGTGCGCTGGGTGGAGTCCTCCATTTGCGCGGTCGCGGCATCGACTTCCGCAGTCAAGTCCTCCAGACTGGGTGCCTCTTCCACGGGGTGCGCGGTGATCGGGGCAGGACCGCCGCGTCCCAGCGCCCACAGGTACCCGGCCAGCGCGCCACGCGAGAGCTGTGTCTGTTGGTCCGGTCCGGCCGCCTCAGCCTCCAGCCGACGAAAAGCCCCTTCGACTTCGCCTAGGTGGCGCACGCCGATTCTCGCTTCCGCGGTACTCATCGAATGCGTCGTCATAGGGGGATATCTAGCCGCCCACCCCTCCATTACACACCGGTCGTCGGGCGCTCACCCGCCCAGCGGTAGCCGCCCCAGCGCACCCGCCCGGCGTGCTCCCGGTTGAAGCGCGTCCGCGTGGCCGGCTCTCCGGCGGCTGGCAGGCTCCCTGGTCGGGCCCCGGTGGTGTCGTCCTCGCCGACGCCGTCACCAGGCTCGGGCCAGCGGCCGAAGGAGCCGACAGGCCGGCCAGGGGTGGCACCTGGTCGACGCGGCGCCATCACCAGGCTAACGCGCCGAATTTGATTCTGTCTTCGGCCGATCTTGCGTCGGCGACGGGCGGACGTGCCGACCGGCACGCAGGCGGCGGTGCCGGGCGCGACGAGCGTTGAACAGATGTTCCTCGTAGCGGCCCAGCGCCAGCATCAGCCCCAAAAAGACGACCGGTAGTAAGACCGCGACCACGGCCGCGAGGGGTGCGGGCGTCAGGCCATCGTCCCGGCCGGAGTACGGGAGGCGTCCAGGACATCGGTCAGCGGCAACCGCAAGGCTGCGGCGATTTCAGCGAGTTCCTCCTCGGTGGGAAGAACGGGTCCCTGGGCGCCGTCTCGTACGAAGACCCTGATACGCGGGGTGCGAATGCCGGTTTGCTCCGCGAGGGCCTGCGCGGTCAGGTGACGGCGGCGCATGGTTACTTGCAGAAGTTCTCCAAGGTCGGCCATACAGGTCGCCTGCCCCGACCGACCGCCGTCATACGTCGGGCGACTCGTTTGCAGCAACATGGCCGGCAAGGGCGGCGGGCTGTGCGCCCAGCGCCGCAAGCCTCGACGGTGGCCGCAGCAGTTCGCCCGCCACCACGTCCCCGCTGCGATCACCCTCGGTTACTATGCTCACTTCATGCCGGAGGCCGGCAGCAAAGGGCGCGGCGTCATCGACGGTCTGCTGGGGGCGGGGAGACCGGCCCGCCGGGCACAACTCCCCAGATTCTCCCCAGCTTCGGTGACCGGTGATTCCTGCCCCTACCGCCGCAGGAGTGGTCCGTGGATTGTAAGGCTGAAGAGATTGGTGGCCTGGGAAAGTGTTGGAAGAGGTCGTAGCGACCCGCTATGTCACGCCCTTGCGTGAGGGTGGTTCCCTCCCGGGCATCGTCGAGGCCGACGATCTCGGCACGTACGTCATGAAGTTCACCGGCGCGGGGCAGGGCCGCAAGACCCTCGTGGCCGAGGTCGTCTGCGGGCAGCTCGGCCGTCGGCTCGGCCTGCGCGTACCGGAGCTGGTCACCATCCAGCTGGACCCCGTCATCGGGCTCGGCGAGCCCGACCAGGAGGTGCAGGAGCTGCTCAAGGCGAGCGGCGGGCTGAACCTCGGCATGGACTACCTGCCCGGCTCCCTCGGGTTCGACCCGCTCGCCTACGCCATGGACCCGGTGGAGGCGGGCCGGGTCGTCTGGTTCGACGCCCTGATCAACAACGTCGACCGCTCCTGGCGCAACCCCAACATGCTGGTCTGGCACGGTGAACCGTGGCTGATCGACCACGGCGCCACCATGATCTGGCACCACAACTGGCCCGGCGCCCGGGCGTCCGCCGCCAAGCCGTACGACGCCTCGGACCACGTCCTCGCCTCCTTCGGGCCCGACGTCGACACCGCCGCCGCCGAGCTCGCGCCCCTGGTCACCGAGGAGCTGCTGACCGAGGTGACCGCCGACGTCCCCGACGAGTGGCTGGTCGGCGAGCCGGGCTTCGACACCGCCGACGCGCTGCGCCGCGCCTACGTCGAGGCGCTGCTGCCCCGCGCCGCCACCATCCATGAGCGGCTCACCCTCGGGGAGCGGACCGAACGGGGGCCGTCCCGGGCGCCCGGCTGGCTCACCGACCACCTGGCCCCCTGGCCGCACCCCACCAAGAACAGCGAGGACAGCACCACGTGAGCGACCGGGACGTCTTCGAGTACGCGCTGCTGCGCGTCGTACCGCGCGTCGAGCGCGGCGAGTGCTTCAACGCCGGCGTGGTGGTCTACTGCCGCGCCAAGGCCTTCGTGTGCGCCCGGACGCACCTGGACGAGGCCAAGCTGCGGGCCCTGGACCCGGCGGCCGACGTGACCGGCGTACGGGCCGCGCTGCACGCCGTGGAAGGCGTCTGCGAAGGCGGCGAGCACGCGGGGCAGGCGGCGCGCGACGACGCCGGGCGGCGGTTCCGGTGGCTCATCGCGCCGCGCTCCACCGTGGTCCAGCCCGGGCCGGTGCACACGGGGCTGACCGCCGATCCGGAGGGTGAGGCGGAGCGCCTGCTCGACCTGCTGGTGCGCTGAGTGACCGGGCGCACCCGGTGGGCCGTTGACACCGGGTGCCAGGGTCTCTAGCGTCTCGTCTGCTGAAGGTACTAAGCGGTCGCTCACCGGCAGGGACGTTGCCGGGCCGAGCCGCTTATCCGGCATCCAAGGGCGAGGAGAACCAGCATGTCCACCACCGAGCAGCGCGTCGCCGTCGTGACCGGGGCCGCGCGGGGCATTGGCGCCGCCACCGCGGTCCGGCTCGCGGCCGAGGGCCGCGCCGTCGCCGTACTCGACCTCGACGAGGCAGCCTGCAAGGACACCGTCGAGAAGATCACCGCGGCGGGCGGCAAGGCCATCGCCGTCGGCTGCGACGTCTCCGACGGCGCCCAGGTGGAGGCCGCCGTGGCGCGCGTCGCCACCGAGCTGGGGGCGCCCACGATCCTCGTCAACAACGCGGGCGTGCTGCGCGACAACCTGCTGTTCAAGATGAGCGAGTCCGACTGGGACACGGTCATGAACGTGCACCTGAAGGGCGCGTTCCTGATGGCCAAGGCCTGTCAGAAGCACATGGTCGACGCGGGCTTCGGCCGCGTCGTCAGCCTCTCCTCGTCCTCCGCGCTCGGCAACCGCGGCCAGGCCAACTACTCCGCGGTGAAGGCCGGCCTCCAGGGCTTCACCAAGACCCTGGCCAAGGAACTCGGCAAGTTCGGCATCACGGCCAACGCCGTGGCCCCCGGCTTCATCGTCACCGAGATGACCGCGCAGACCGCCGCGCGCGTGGGCATGGGCTTCGAGGAGTTCCAGGCCGCCGCCGCCACCCAGATCCCCGTCCAGCGCGTCGGCCGGCCCGAGGACGTCGCCCACGCGATCGCCTTCTTCACGGGCGACGACGCCGGCTTCATCTCGGGCCAGGTCATGTACGTGGCCGGCGGCCCGCTCAACTGAACGGAAGGGTGACGGTCATGACCGCACAGGAACTACCCCCGCTGTCCGGCAAGGTCGCCCTGGTCACGGGCGCCAGCCGAGGCATCGGCTACGGCGTCGCGGAGGCCCTCGTCGCGCGCGGCGACCGGGTCTGCATCACCGGCCGTGGCGAGGAGGCGCTCAAGGAGGCCGTGGAGAAGCTGGGAGCCGACCGTGTGATCGGCGTCGCCGGCAAGGCCCACGACGAGGCGCACCAGGCCCTCGCCGTGGAGCGCACCATGGAGGCGTTCGGCCGTGTCGACTTCCTGATCAACAACGCGGGTACGAACCCGGTCTTCGGCCCCATGGCCGACATGGACCTGAACGTCGCGCGCAAGGTCTTCGAGACCAACGTGATCTCGGCCCTCGGGTTCGCCCAGCAGACGTGGAGGGCCTGGCAGAAGGACAACGGCGGTGCGATCGTGAACATCGCGTCGGTCGCCGGCCTCACGCCCTCCCCGTTCATCGGCGCCTACGGCATGAGCAAGGCCGCCATGGTCAACCTGACCCTCCAGCTGGCGCACGAGTTCGCGCCCCGGGTCCGCGTCAACGCGATCGCCCCGGCCGTCGTGAAGACGAAGTTCGCCCAGGCGCTGTACGAGGGCCGGGAGGCCGAGGCCGCGGCCGCGTATCCGCTGGGCAGGCTGGGGGTGCCCGAGGACATCGGAGGGGCCGCCGCGTTCCTCACCTCCGGGCAGTCGGACTGGATCACCGGCCAGACGCTGGTCGTGGACGGTGGAATCTTCCTCAATGCCGGAGTCGGCTGATCCGGATTTACCCGGTTGACCGCTGAATGCCTCGAGTGCCCCGCCCGGCCACCACATTGACCTGGCGGGGCACTGCGGTATGGTCGGCCGACCCATGGCTGAACGAGGAGCGTGCGCACGTGTTCAACCGGACCAGTCTGCAGGCGGCTGCAGCCCTTGCGTCCATATCCCTGCTGGCGGGATGCAGCCTCTTTTCGGGGGATGACGCCGATGGGGAGAGCAAGATCGTAGTCGGTACGACGAGCGAACCCAGCACGCTCGACCCCGCCGCTGCCTGGGACGGCTCCTGGGAGCTGTACCGGAACGTGTTCCAGACCCTCCTGAGCTTCCCGACCGGCAGCGCGACCCCCCAGCCGGACGCGGCCGAGTGCAAGTTCACCGACACCGTGAGCAAGGTCTTCGAGTGCCGGCTCAAGGAAGGGCTGGTGTTCTCCGACGGGGCCAAGCTCGACGCCCGCGCCGTGAAGCACTCCATCGACCGGATCCGCACGATCAACGCCAAGGGTGGCCCCGCCCCGCTCCTCGGCTCCCTCGACAAGATCGTCACCAGCGGCGACCTGACCATCACGTTCCAGCTCAAGAAGTCGGACGCCACGTTCCCCTACATCCTGGCCACGCCCGCCATGTCGATCGTCCCGCCGGACCGGTACCCGGCGGACGCGCTGCGCGAGGACGGCAAGCTCACCGGCTCCGGCCCCTACGTGCTGGACGCGTTCGAAGAGGGCGCCAGGGCCGAGCTGATCAAGAACCCCACCTACAAGGGGTTCGCCAACCGCAAGAACGACGCCGTCACCATCCGGTACTTCAAGGAGTCCGAGGCGATGGTCGGCGCTCTCCGCGAGAAGGAGATCGACGCCACCTATCGCGGTCTGACCGCCGAGGAAGTCGTCCAGCTCCAGGAGAAGAACCCGGAGAACGAGGGGCTCCAGCTCGTCGAGTCGACCGGCGCGGACATCCGCTACCTGGTGTTCAACGCCCAGGACCCGTCCGTGAGCAAGCTCGCCGTCCGCCAGGCGATCGCCCAGGTCGTCGACCGTGACGCCCTGGTCGCCAAGGTGTACCAGGGCACCGCCGAACCGCTGTACTCCATGGTCCCCAAGGGCATCGCCGGGCACACGACCGCCTTCTTCGACCGGTACGGCGACCCGGACGTCGGCAAGGCGGCGAAGCTCCTGGGGGAGGCGGGCGTCGACGGACCGGTCGACCTGACCCTCTGGTACACCACCGACCGCTACGGCTCCGGCACCGAGGCGGAGTTCCAGGAGCTCAAGCGGCAGCTGGAGGCCTCCAAGCTGTTCCGCGTGACCCTGAAGGGCAAGCCGTGGAAGGAGTTCCAGGCGGGCTACCAGAAGGGCGACTACCCGGCGTTCGGCCGCGGTTGGTTCCCCGACTTCCCGGACCCGGACAACTTCATCGCCCCGTTCGTCGGCAAGGAGAACGTGCTGTCCACGCCGTACGTCCGGCCGGAGATCACCGACCAGCTGCTGCCCAGGTCCCGCAAGGTCAGCGACCGGGGAGCGGTCACCGAGGAGTTCGAGCGGGCGCAGGAGATTCTGGTGGACGACGTCCGTCTGCTGCCGCTGTGGCAGGGCAAGCTCTACATCGCGGCGAGCGAGGAGATCGCCGGCGGTGAGCGGGCCCTGGACCCGCAGACGGTCATGCAGATGTGGGAGTTGCAGCGCAAGACCAGTTGGTGAGCCGGGCGGGGGCGGCCGGGCCGGGCGGCGGGGCCGATTGTCAGTGGTCGCCGGTAAGTTCTGTGAACAGACAAGGCGATCACCCCACCGGAGGTTGTTGACGTGACCGACACCGACATGCTGCCCGAGTCCTGGCGCGGCGTCCTCGGGGACGAGCTGCAGAAGCCCTACTTCAAGCAGCTGACCGAGTTCGTCGAGGAGGAGCGGGCGAAGGGGCCGGTCTACCCGCCGCGCGAGGAGGTGTTCGCCGCCCTCGACGCCACTCCGTACGACAAGGTCAAGGTCCTCGTCCTCGGCCAGGACCCGTACCACGGCGAGGGGCAGGGGCACGGTCTGTGCTTCTCCGTGCGGCCGGGTGTCAGGACGCCGCCCTCGCTGCGCAACATCTACAAGGAGATGCGGGAGGAGCTCGGGCACCCGGTGCCGGACAACGGCTATCTGATGCCGTGGGCCGAGCAGGGCGTCCTGCTCCTCAACGCGGTGCTGACGGTCCGGGCCGGTGAGCCGAACTCCCACAAGGGCAAGGGCTGGGAGAAGTTCACGGACGCGGTGATCCGTGCGGTGGACGCGCGGCCCGACCCCGTCGTCTTCGTGTTGTGGGGCAACTACGCGCAGAAGAAGCTGCCGCTGATCGACGAGACCCGCCACGTGGTGGTGAAGGGCGCGCACCCCTCGCCGCTCTCCGCCAAGAAGTTCTTCGGCTCCCGTCCCTTCACCCAGATCGACAAGGCCGTCGCCGACCAGGGGCACGAGCCGATCGACTGGCGCATCCCCGACCTGGGCTGACCGCCGGGTACCCGCTCGCCCCCGGGGTACGCCGTCGCCGTCGTGGGCTTCCGCTCCCTGCCCGGAACCGTTCCCGGGTGCGGTTCCGGGCGGCGTCCCGCCTCGCTGCGCGCCCGGCCTGAGCGGGAACGCGGGTCACTGCGGATAGCGTCGGAACACCGGCGCCCCCGGCCTTCGCCGGCCCGGAGCCGGGTCGCCGACGGACGAGTGGAGGCCGCAGTGCGGGAGCAGCAGCAGGACGCGTCGGACGCGTCGGAGGACGCCGTCCTGACCAGGATCGGGCAGACGATGATGCTGCTCCACGGAGGCGACCGGGAGGAGGCGCGCAACCGCTTCGGCCGGCTGTGGGAGCAGCTCGGGGCGGACGGCGACCCGCTCCAGCGGTGCACCCTGGCGCACTGCATGGCCGATGCCCAGGACGACCCGTACGACGAGCTGGCCTGGGACCTGCGGGCGCTGACCGCCGCGGAGGCGGTGGTCGGCGGCGGCAAGGTGGCGATGCGGGCCCTGTACCCCTCGCTGCACCTCAACCTCGCCACCGACTACGTCAAGCTGCGGCGCCCGGACGCGGCGCGGATCCACCTGGACCGCGCCCGCGCCGCCTCGGACACGCTGGACGACGACGGGTACGGAGCCGGCGTCCGCGCCGCCATCGCCCGCCTGGCGGAGCGGCTCGCCGCCGAGTGACCCCGCTCCCGGCGGACGGGGTGGGTGGGCCGGCCCCGGGCGGGACCCGGAGCGTGGCACTCGCGCGGCGCGGCGGGGGCGGCGCCCGGACGCCTGCCCGGTGGGGCCCGTGGGGCCTCGCGGGTCAGTGGCCGTACGCCTCCCGGCAGAGCCGGGCCTGCCGGCTGTGGGGGTCCCAGTCGCCGTAGCTCCGGCCGAGCGCGCACACGTCGGGGACGGTTCCCGTGACCGCGACGGAGGGCACCGCCGGAGGGTGGACCCGGGGGAGCTGCTCGCGGAGCCGCTCCGCCGACGGCACCCGGGGCTGCCGGCCGGCGGACGGCGCGGCGTGCGGGGTGGCCGGCGGCGCGGCGGCCGGGGCGCGGTCGGGCACGGCCCGGGACGGGGGGCGCGGCGCGGGCCGGGCGGTGGGCGGCAGCGCTGCCTCCAGCGCGTCCCGGGCCGGGCCCTCCATGATCTGCGGTGCGACGCCCTGCTCGGCCGGGCGGCTCGCCTCCGAGGCGGCCGGCACCGGGGCGGGACCCGCGTCCACCGCCACGCACCCGGAGACGGCCGCCACGGGCACGGTCGCCAGCACCCTCGCTGTGATTCTGGTTCGATGCACCGTGCAACTCTGCTCGCTCAGCGGCCGGTTGAGACCCGCTACCCGCGGTTATTGGTCCGCACGGGTGAGGCGTCGGGAGTGAGGGGTGACGAGGGCGGCCGGCCGGATCAGCGTCCGGCCGGGGGACGGCCGCCGAGCATGCCGTCGAGCAACTCGCGGAAACCGGTGCGCAGTTCCTCCCGGCTCGGTACGGCGGAGTGGAACGACCCCGCCGCGCAGGAGAACATCACCCCCTCGCACCACGCCACCAGGGACAGCGTGTGCCGTTCCGGCCGGGCCGAGCCCGCCGCGCGCATCAGCGCCGTCAGCGGCTCCCGGAACCGGCGGCCGGTCTCGTCGTAGAACGCGCGCAGCTCCGGGCGGCGGGTGGCCTCCAGCGCCAGCTCGTAGCGGGCGACGAGCAGCCCGCGGTGGCCGGTCAGGTAGCGGTGCAGGGCCAGGGACAGGGCGTCCAGCAGCCCGTCCAGCCCGTCCAGGCCGGCGTCGGGCACCGGCATCTCCTCGACGGACAGGACCTGCGCCTCCCGGTCCGCGAGCCGCCGGACCGCCGTCTCCAGCAGTGCCTGGCGGGTGCGGGCGCAGTTGGACGTCGACCCCTGGGGGAGCCCGGCGGCCTCGTCCACCGCGCGGTGCGTCAGCCCGCGCATGCCCCGCTCGGCGAGCAGGGCCAGGGCGGCGTCGGCGATCAGGTCGGCGCGTGCGGTCATACGGACAACCTACCGCCCGCACTACATCCGTAGTACGGTGAGGTGATCACTACAGGTGTAGTCTCGGCAACCCCGGAGGAGTCATGGACAACCGGACCGCCACGCCCCACGCCGTCGTCATCGGCAGCGGCATCGGCGGACTCACCGCCGCCGTAGCCCTGCACGCCCGCGGCTGGCGCGTCACCGTCCTCGAACGCGCCGCGTCGCTCCGGCCGGTCGGCGCCGGCATCGGCCTGGCGCCCAACGCCCTGCGCGCCCTCGACGTCATCGGCGCCGGCGACGAGATCCGCGCCCTCGCCACCTGGCAGGGCGACGGCGGGATACGCACGCCCGGCGGCCGCTGGCTCGCCCGTACGAGCGCGCGGGCGGCCACCGAGCGGTTCGGCGACCTGCTGGTCCCCGTCCACCGGGCCACCCTCATCGACGCCCTCGCCTCCCGCCTGCCGGGCGGAGCCGTCCGCACCGGCACCCCGGGCACGGTCACCGACCCGGGGGCCGCCGCCGGGGGCCGCCGCGCCGTGGTCGCCACCCCGGACGGCGACATACCGGCCGACCTCGTGATCGGCGCCGACGGCATCAACTCCGCCGTACGCGCCGTACTGTTCCCCGGCCACCCCGAGCCCTCGTACGCGGGCCTCACCACCTGGCGCGTCGTCGTCCCCGCCCCCGGCCGGCCCCTCCACCCGCACGAGACCTGGGGCCGCGGAGCCCTGTGGGGCACCCAGCCGCTCAAGGACGGCCGCGTCTACGCCTACGCGGCGGCCGCCGTCCCCGAGGGCACCCGCGCCCCGGACGACGAGCGCGCCGAACTCCTGCGGCGCTTCGCCACCTGGCACGACCCGATCCCCGCCATCATCGCCGCCGCCGCCCCCGGCCAGGTCCTCCGGCACGACGTCCGCCACCTCACCACCCCGCTGCCCGCCTTCCACCGCGGCAGGACCCTGCTGCTCGGGGACGCCGCCCACCCCATGGCGCCCATGCTCGGACAGGGCGGCAACCAGGCCATCGAGGACGGCGTCGTGCTCGCCCACCACCTGCCGCCCCACGGCGACCCGGGCCCCGGACTCGCCGCGTACTCCGCCGCGCGCGTACCGCGCACCACGAGCGTGGTCCGCCGATCCGCCCGCGTCGCCCGGCTGCTGACGCTCACCAGCGCCCCGGCCGTCGTCCTCCGGGAGACCCTCATGTCCCTCTCGGGCCTCGCCCCCGGCCTCGCGCTGCGCGCCTTCGACGAGATCGCCGACTGGAGGCCGCCCCAGCACCCGTATTCTGACCGGGCACAGGGGCACGGCGACAGGCACGTACGGCGATAGGGAGAGCACTGTGAGG
This sequence comes from Streptomyces sp. NPDC045701, assembly GCF_056432045.1. NCBI lineage: Bacteria > Bacillati > Actinomycetota > Actinomycetes > Kitasatosporales > Streptomycetaceae > Streptomyces > Streptomyces sp. NPDC045701. Next base: position 42,334 of record NZ_JBWKJV010000006.1, read on the forward strand.
ATCGGCTGCATCGGACTGGGCGACATCGCGCAGAAGGCCTACCTGCCGGTGCTCACCACCGTCCCGGGCGCCGAACCGCACCTCCAGACCCGGACCCCGGCCACCCTCGCCCGGGTGGCCGGGACCTACCACGTGCCCGCCGCCCGGTGCCACGCCGACCTGGACTCGCTGCTCGCGGCCGGGCTCGACGCCGCGTTCGTGCACGCGCCGACGTCCGCGCACCCCGAGATCGTCACCCGGCTGCTGGAGGCGGGCGTGCCGACGTACGTGGACAAGCCCCTGGCGTACGAACTGGACGAGTCCCGCCGCCTGGTGGAACTCGCCGAGCGGCGCGGCGTCAGCCTCGCCGTCGGGTTCAACCGCCGCCTCGCACCCGGCTACGCGCAGTGCCTGGACCACCCGCGCGAGCTGATCCTCATGCAGAAGAACCGGGTCGGCCTGCCCGAGGACCCGCGCACCCTGGTCCTGGACGACTTCATCCACGTCGTCGACACCCTGCGCTTCCTGCTGCCCGGCCAGGTCGAGCACACCGGCGTACGGGGCCGGATGCGCGACGGCCTGCTGCACCACGTCGTGCTCCAGCTGTCCGGCGACGGCTTCACCGCCATCGGCATGATGAACCGGATGAACGGATCGACCGAGGAGATCCTCGAAGTGTCCGGGCAGGACACCAAGCGCCAGGTCCTCAACCTCGCCGATGTCATCGACCACAAGGGCCAGCCCAGCGTCCGCCGGCGCGGCGACTGGGTGCCGGTCGCCCGCCAGCGCGGCATCGAGCAGGCCGTGCACGCCTTCCTCGACGCCGTACGGGCCGGGGAGACGCTCAGCGCCCGGGACGCACTCGCGACCCATGAGCTGTGCGAGCGGGTGGTACGGGAGTGCCTGGAGCAGTCCGCCGCCTGAGCGACCGGCCGCCCAGGGCGGCACACAGCGCCGCAAGCACCGCCGCCGCCCCGTACACGGCCCAGTCACCGAACCGGACGTAAGGGGTCGTCGCACCGGTAGCCGACGGAACCTCGTACACCGCCGCCCGGCTCTCGTCGGTCCCGAGCGGGGTGCCGACGCGGCCGCCGTCCGGGCCGTACACCGCGCTCACACCGGTCAGCGTCGCGTGCACCACGGGCCGTCCCGTCTCGGCGGCCCGCAGCGCCGCCAGCGAGGCGTGCTGCCCGGGCGCCCAGCTGTCCTGGAACGTGGACGTCGCCGACTGCGCCACCAGCACCCGCGCGCCCTGCCGGACCAGGTGGCGGCTCATGTCGGGGAACGCCGTCTCGAAGCAGACCAGCGGGCCGAGCCGCAGCCCCCGCTCCCCGGTCGTCATCACCACCGGCCGGTCACCGCGCCCGCGGTCCTCGGTCGCCGCCTTGCCGACCGAGGTGGCCCAGCCCAGCACGGAGCGGAACGGCACGTACTCGCCGAACGGCACCAGCCGCATCTTGTCGTACCGGTCACCTGTGGGGCCCCCGGGGCCCACCAGGACGCTGCTCTTGTAGATGCCCGGCCGGTCGGCGCTCCGCGCGTCCACGTTGACCAGCAGCTCCGCGCCGGCCAGCCGCGACAGCGCCGAGAGCCGGTCGGCGTACTCGGGGCGAGCCGTCAGGTCCGAACCGACGCTGCTCTCGCCCCACACCACCAGGTCCAGGTCACCCCGCCCGGCCAGCTCCCGCGTCAGCTCCTCGCCCCGCGCGAACCGCCGCTCCGCCCCGCCCGCCCCGTCGATGACGCCCGGCTGGACGACGGCGACCCGGATAGGCCCGGCCGGCCGGGGAGCCGGTGCCCACCACGCGGCCGCCGCCACGGCGACCGCGCACGCCGTGAGGCCCGCCACCGCCGTCACCCGCAGGGCGCGCACCGACACCAGCAGGGCCACGGCCGTGTTGACCGCCACCACGAGCAGCGTCACCAGCCACACGCCGCCCAGAGCGGCCACCCGCAGGGCGGCCGGCACCTGCCACTGGCTGGCCCCCAGCAGCCCCCAGGGTCCGCCCAAGCCCTCCCAGGAGCGGACCAGTTCGACCATCAGCCAGCCCGACGGCACCACGACGAGCGCCGCCGAGCCACGCGCGCGTGACGGCGCCCCGGCCAGCATCAGCCGCACCAGCGCGCCCCACGGCGCCCACAACAGCCCGAGCAGCGCGGCGAGGAGCAGGATGAACACGTGCAGGCTCGGCATGAGCCAGTGGTGGACGGCCAGCATGAAGCCGGTACCGCCCAGCCAGCCGTCCAGCGCCGCCCGGCGCCAGGTGGGCGCCGTACGGACGAGCAGCATCCAGGGCACCAGCGCCACGTAGGCCCACCACCACAGGGAGGGTGCGGGAAAGGCGAGCGCGGGCAGGGCGCCCGCCATCACCGCGAACGCGCCCCGCCACCACGACGACGCCCGCCACCACGACGACGCCGGCGGCCGTACGACGTCGCCCCGCCGGCCGACCGCGTCGCGCATACGCCCCCCGTCGTACCGGCCGACCGCGTTCCGCATTCCGCGCCTCCTCGCGCAGTGGCCCCGCTGACGCCTCCAGTGTGCGGGAACCGCTCATTCCGCGGACAGTACGCCCCGTCCGCGCCGCCACTTCTCGTGCACCACCGTGCGCAGCCACCAGCCGCCAGCCGCCAGCCGCCAGCCGCCGTCCGTGCGCGCCCGGGTGAACGCCCACCGCCCGACGGAGGAGACGTCGTCGCCCGCCTCCGTCCGCATCGGGTTGGGGTAGTCGGCCGGCGCCTCGGCGGTGTCGCCCGGGCAGCCGCCCAGGTCCTCGATCGCCACGCGCCGGTTGACGAGGTGCTGGCGCACCGGGAACGGCCGCAGCGCGTCCGCCAGCCAGTCGGCCACCTCACCGGCCCGGCCGGCGACACCGCCCGCGCTCCGGTGGTCGGCGGACCCGTGCGCCGGACAGCGCCCGGCAGGCCGCCCGGTATGCGTCGTCCAGGGCCACCGCGCACCGGGTGATCAGTTCGTCGATGGCGAGCCGGTCCAGCAGGGTCGCGAGGTCCACGCGCCGCGTCGTCGCCGCAGTGTCGGGCAGCGGGGCCCGGGGGCCCAGAGCCGGCGCACCCGTCCCGCCCCGGTCCGTCAGGCCGCTTCCCAGTGGTGGGCCCGGCCGCCGCGCCACTCGACGAGGCGCGGGTCGTCCAGGGACACGTAGGCCTCGTCCAGCCCGGAGCGCCGCAGGAACTCCACGAGGTCCGCGTCGTTGTGCGCGAGCCCCGCGATCTGCCCGCGTATGGTGACGCGCCGCCCGCCACCGGGGGAGGGGCGGTGCACGACGACGGGTGCCTGCCGAGCCATGGGACCAGGGTGCCCCGCTCGGCCCGTGATCGCAGCACGAGCGGGCCGCCGGCCCAGGGCCTGGCGACGAGCCGGTTCACACGGGGTGTGAACACCACGCATGCACATATGCGCCGCGCGCCCTCGCGCCGGGCCCCGCCGCGCGGGAGGCTCGTAGCGCGTGTCCGGGACGGAGGACCCGGGCATCGGGCCGCCGGTCACCCCCCTGCCGGCGGCCCCCGCGTATGCCCCGGGCCCCCGGCCGTCAGGGGGCCGGCGACCGCCGGACGCGGTCCGGCAGGCACGGAGCGAAGGCCGAGAGCCGGGCCTCCCGGGTGTCGCTGAGCTCCCTGGCATGTGCCATCGTGCGCCGGTCGCCGGTCGCCGGTCGCCGGTCGCCGGTCGCCGGTCGCCGGTGGACGCGTGCGGGGGCAGGGCGGCGCCGCGATGCTCCCGGACGAACGTCGGACAGCTCAGGACCGGTTTTCGTGGGCGACTGCGCCCAGGACGTCGGCCGGCTCCGGCGCGCCGGGGCGGGCGGCGGCCTGCGCAGCGACCACGGCGGCGGCTGCCTCGACCCGGGGATGAGCAGCGGCCTGGTGATCAAGGCGTGCGCGGGCGCGGCCTCGCGGCACTGGACGGCACAGACCTGACGGGCCGCGCGGCCGGTTCTCGCCCGGTCGGGTCACCGGGGCCCGGGCGGCGCGGGATCGACGGGGCCTACGCGGCCTCGGTGACGTCCCCCTGCTGCGACGAGCGGGCGTACTGGAGCACCAGGGCGCTGTAGATCCGCTGCTCGTCCGGCGACAGTTGCCCGCCCGCGCGCACCCACAACTCCCGGATCGCCGCGTTCAGGGCGTCGGCGTCCGGAGTGGGCAGGTCGTCGGGGGATCGGGTCATGGCACCCAGCGTAGGCAGAGGTCCGGGGGGTCCGGCTACTTCTGGGGGTGCTTTGTGACGAAGCTCCCCCGGCGCGGCACGTGTGGCCGGTCTCTCATCGCCCTTGGCCCGGCCGGGGATTCGGCGGTGGTCAGCCGCCGGACTCGCCGGCGTGCGGGCTGAGGACCCCGAGCCCGACCAGCGCGAACAGCACCAGGCCGAGCAGGATCCGGTAGATCACGAAGGGCATGAAGCTCTTGGTCGTGATGAATTTCATGAACCACGCGATGACCGCGTACCCGACGCCGAAGGCGATGACCGTCGCGAAGATCGTCGGGCCCCATGACACATGGCCGCCCTCGGTCGCGTCCTTGAGCTCGAACAGGCCGGAGGCCAGCACCGCGGGGATGGCGAGCAGGAACGAATACCGGGCCGCCGCCTCGCGGGTATAGCTCATCAGCAGGCCGCCACTGATCGTCGCGCCGGACCGGGAGACACCGGGGATCAGCGCCATCGCCTGGCACATGCCGAAGATCAGGCCGTCCCTGACGCCGAGGTCCCGCAACGTCTTCCGCTCGGGCGCGGCGCGGTGGCGCCCGCCCTCCTCCACGCGGGCCGCCAGCCGGTCGGCGATGCCGAGGACGACACCCATGACGATGAGGGTCGTGGCGATCAGGCGCAGGTCGCGGAAGGGCCCCTCGATGTGGTCCTTGAGCGTGACGCCCAGCACACCGATGGGGATGGACCCGACGATGACCAGCCAGCCCATCCGGGCGTCGTGGTCGGCGCGCATCGCCTTGTTCGTGAGCGAGCGGAACCAGGCGGAGACGATCCGCGCGATGTCCTCGCGGAAGTAGATGAGTACGGCCGCCTCCGTACCGATCTGGGTGATCGCCGTGAAGGCCGCGCCGGGGTCGTGCCAGCCCGCGAAGGCCGCGGTGAGGCGCAGGTGCGCGCTGGATGAAATGGGGAGGAACTCCGTCAGCCCCTGGACGAGCCCGAGGATGAGTGATTCGAACCAGTTCATGGGGCTACGGCCGTCCCGAAGGTGCTCGTGCGGTCAATGGGGGGCGGCCGTTGATCGACGGCCGGTCGGTGCGCAGCGTACAGCCCCGAGGTGAATGAACCGGTCCCGGACCCCGGCCGGCCCGTGCCGTCCGGCCGGCCTCAGGAGCCGGCCGGACCCGCCGTCGTCCAGCCGGGGGCCCGCACGTGCGGGGTCAGGCTGTCGGTGCGGGCCTCCTCGCCGCAGTGGCCGCAGACCACGACGGGGCCGAGCGGGGCGCCGCAGGAGTGTTCGACGACGGTGGGCGGTTCGTCGTTCAGGTACCGGTCGCCCCAGGCCATCAGGGTGAGCAGGACGGGATGGAGGTCGCGCCCGGCGTCGGTGGGCCGGTACTCGAAGCGCCGCGGGCGCTCGCTGTAGGCGGCCTTCTCCAGGATGCCCGCGTCGACGAGGCGGCGGAGGCGGGCGGTCAGGACGTCGCGGGGGGCGCCGGTGTTGCGGGCGATCCGGTCGAAGCGGCGTACGCCCAGGAACACCTCCCGCAGTACCAGCAGCGCGTACTTCTCGCCGACGAGCGCCAGGGTGTCCGCGATCGAACAGGGCCGGGGGTCCTTCATGCGGCGTCCTCCATGCCGGTCGGTACAGGTCCTCGCGCGTTCGAGGGTTGGATTTTCAAACTCGCTCGGCTAGGTTACCGGTCGGTGTAAGTCCAGTTTTCCAACTCGCTCGCCCCTCCCGTGAAAGAGGAGCCGCACCATGCGCGACGCCGTCATCGTCGAGGCCGTCCGGACCCCCATCGGCAAGGGGAAGCGGAACGGCGCCCTGGCCGGAACCCACCCCGTCGAACTGCTCTCCCACACCCTCCGCGCGCTCGTCGGGCGCAGCGGGATCGACCCCGCCCTCGTCGACGACGTGATCGGCGGCTGCGTCGACCAGGTCGGTGAGCAGGCCATGAACACCACGCGGTACGCCTGGCTGGGCGCCGGGCTGCCCGAGTCGGTGCCCGCCACCACCGTCGACCGGCAGTGCGGCTCCTCCCAGCAGGCGACGCACTTCGCCGCGCAGGGCGTGCTGTCGGGCGCGTACGACATCGTCGTCGCGTGCGGCGTCGAGTCGATGAGCCGCGTCCCCATGTGGTCGAACGTGCCGCCCGGCGCCGACCCCTTCGGCCCCGGGGTCGCCGCCCGCTACCCCGAGGGCCTGGTCCCGCAGGGCATCAGCGCCGAGCTGATCGCCGCCAAGTGGTCCCTCGACCGCACGGCGATGGACGAGTACGCCGTGACGTCGCACCGGCGCGCCACCGCCGCCTGGGCGGACGGGCTGTTCGACGCCGAGGTCGCGCCCCTCGCGGACCTCCGGCGCGACGAGTGCGTCCGGCCCGGCACGACCACGGAGGTGTTGGCCGGGCTGCGGCCGGCCTACCACGACCCGGCCTTCGCGGAACGGTTCCCGCAGATCGCCTGGTCCGTCACCGCCGGCAACGCCAGCCCCGTGAACGACGGGGCGTCGGCGCTGCTGATCATGTCCGGCGACACCGCCCGGCACCTCGGCCTCCGGCCCCTGGCCCGGCTGCACAGCTTCGCCGTCACCGGCTCCGACCCGCTGCTGATGCTGACCGGCGTGATCCCCGCGACCGAGAAGGTGCTGCGCAGGGCCGGACTCCGGCTCGACGACATCGACCTCTTCGAGGTGAACGAGGCCTTCGCCGCCGTCGTCCTCGCCTGGCAGCAGGAGACCGGCGCCGACCTCGCCCGTGTGAACGTCCACGGCGGCGCCATCGCGCTCGGCCACCCGCTGGGCGCCAGCGGCACCCGGCTGACCACCACCCTGGTCCACGCCATGCGCGAACGCGGGGCCCGCTACGGGCTGCAGACGATGTGCGAGGCGGGCGGACTGGCCAACGCCATGGTCCTCGAAGCCCTGTGAGGGGTCACCGGCCGCCGCTCACCGGCCGGGCGGGCGGTGCCGCCCTGCACCGGCCGCCGCTCACCGGCCGGGCAGGCGGTGCCGCTTCCGCCAGGCGACCACCGCCGCGCCCAGCCCGCTCAGCACGATGAACCCCATCGCGAACAGGAAGGCGGGCGAGGTCGGCGACGCGGCCTCGCTTCCCGCCACCACGTACGCCGCCGTGTTCGGGACGGACCCCAGCCCGGTCGCCAGCAGGAACGGCAGGTACCCCATCCGCGACACCGCGGCGCAGTAGTTGGCGGCGGCGAACGGCACCCCTGGGAACAGCCGGATCGCCAGCATCGAGCGGAACCCGTGCCGGCTCAACTGGCCGTCCGCCGCCTTCAGCCAGCGCCCCCGCACCAGCGGCCGCAGCGCGTCCTGGCCCAGCAACCGGCCCAGCGTGAACGCGATACCGGCGCCCAGCACCGTCCCGGTCACCGCCGCCGCGAGCCCCGCCTGCGAGCCGAACAGCGCCCCCGCCGCCAGGTTCAGCAGGGGCCGCGGTACGAAGGCGGCGGTGCACAGCCCGTACGCCAGGGCGAACAGCACCACCGCGCCGGCGCCGCCCACCTGTGGCGGCCAGCCCGCCGACAGCAGCCGCTGTGGCTCGTACAGCACCACGGTCACCGCGGCGGACGCGAGGACGACGAGCAGCAACGACAGCCGCGACCACGGCGACAGGAGGGCGCGGGAGCAGCGGACGGCGAGACCGGCCTGGGGCCTGGTGACGGGGTCGAGCATCCGGGGAGACTAACCGACACGGGCCGGTGATCGCCGTAACGTCCGCCTCACGCACACCGCACGGGCCCCGGCCACCCCACCGGTACCACCCGCCCCGCCGGTGCCGAAATTCGGTCGACGCGCACGGCCGTCTCGGCCATGATCGGCACATGTTCCGGTACGCCTTCCCCGCAGCGTCGTCCGCAGTCGCGGACGCGCCGAAGGCTGCCGTCGCCCCGGCGCTCCTGATCCTCGACGGCGCCCGAGGCTGACCCTCCCCGGATCGTCCGGCGGACCCCGCAGGGGGAGGGTCGGCAGGCCGCGGGGTCCCCTCGAACGCTTCGAGTTCCGGGAAGGAACGCCAACAGCCATGCCCAAGACGGCATACGTGCGGACCAAGCCGCACCTCAACATCGGCACCATGGGCCACGTCGACCACGGCAAGACCACCCTCACCGCCGCCATCACCAAGGTCCTCAGCGAGCGCGGGACCGGCACGTTCGTACCGTTCGACCGGATCGACCGGGCGCCCGAGGAGGCCCAGCGCGGCATCACCATCAACATCGCGCACGTCGAGTACGAGACCGACACCCGGCACTACGCGCACGTCGACATGCCCGGTCACGCCGACTACGTCAAGAACATGGTCACCGGGGCCGCGCAGCTCGACGGGGCGATCCTCGTCGTCTCCGCGCTCGACGGGATCATGCCGCAGACGGCCGAGCACGTGCTGCTCGCCCGCCAGGTCGGCGTCGACCACATCGTCGTCGCGCTCAACAAGGCCGACGCGGGGGACGAGGAGCTGACGGACCTGGTCGAGCTGGAGGTACGGGAGCTGCTCACCGCGCACGGGTACGGCGGCGACGCCGTCCCCGTCGTACGGGTCTCGGGGCTGAAGGCCCTGGAGGGCGACCCGCGCTGGACCGGTGCCGTCGAGGCGCTGCTGGACGCGGTGGACACCTATGTGCCGATGCCCGTGCGGTACGTGGACGCGCCGTTCCTGCTGCCGGTGGAGAACGTGCTCACCATCACCGGCCGCGGCACGGTCGTGACCGGTGCCGTCGAGCGCGGGACGGTGCGGGTCGGCGACCGTGTGGCGGTGCTGGGCGCGGACACGGAGACGGTGGTCACCGGGCTGGAGACCTTCGGCAAGCCGATGGAGTCCGCCCAGGCGGGCGACAACGTGGCGCTGCTGCTGCGCGGGGTCCCGCGCGACGCGGTCCGCCGCGGTCACGTCGTGGCGGCTCCCGGCAGCGTCGAGCCGCGCCGCCGCTTCACCGCGCGGGTCTACGTCCTGTCCGGGCGGGAGGGCGGGCGGACCACGCCGGTCACGACCGGCTACCGGCCGCAGTTCTACCTCCGCACCGCGGACGTCGTGGGCGACGTCGACCTCGGCGAGGCGGCCGTCGCGCGCCCCGGCGACACCGTCACCATGACCGTGGAGCTGGGCCGCGACGTCCCGCTCGAGCCCGGCCTCGGCTTCGCCACCCCCGGGGCCGACCACCCCTTCAACACCGCCACGCCCACCGAGTTGCGGGGACCGGTGATCCCCCCCGCCCGCCCCCCCGGGAGCTTCCCTCCGGCGCCGGCGGGCGGTCGTCCCAGGCGGAGGGCCGCCGCCGTGCGGGCACAATGGGGCGGTGAACGACCCCCGGCCCGAGCCGCTGCCCGTACTGCGCGACGTCGATCACGGCACCGCCAAACTCCTGCCCGACGTGGACCGCGACCGGGCGTGGCTGCTGACGATCGACGGCGCGCCCCAGTCGTACGTCGACCTCGACGACCCGGAGCACCTGGAGTTCGAGTACGCCCGCCGGCTCGCCCACGCCGTCGACTGCGCGGCGCCCGAGGGCGAGCCGCTGGACGTCCTGCACCTGGGCGGCGGGGCCCTCACCCTGCCGCGCCGGCTGGCCGTCACCCGGCCCGGCTCCCGCCAGGACGTCGTCGAGGCCGACCGGGGTCTCGTCGCGCTCGTGGCGGAGCACCTGCCGCTGCCGCCCGGCAGCGGGATCACCGTGCACGGCGCGGACGCCCGGGCCTGGCTGGAGGCGGCGCCGGCGAGGTCGGCCGACCTCGTGATCGCGGACGTCTTCGGCGGGTCGCGGGTGCCCGCGCACCTGACGTCCCTGGCCTACGCGCGCGCCGCGCAGCGGGTACTGCGGCCGGGCGGGACCTACGCGGCCAATCTGGCGGACGGCGCGCCCTTCGCGTTCCTCCGCTCCCAGCTGGCCACCTTCGGCGCCGTGTTCGCGCACCTCGCGCTGATCGCCGAGCCCGCCGTGCTGCGCGGCCGGCGGTTCGGCAACGTCGTGCTCGTCGCCTCGCAGGGGGAGATCGACACCGCGCGCCTGGCGCGGCGGGCCGCCGCCGACGCCTTCCCCGCGCGCGTGGAGCACGGTGAGTCGCTGGCCCGGTTCACGGGCGACGCGCGGGCGGTACGCGACGAGGACGCCGTCCCGTCACCCGAGCCGCCCGGCGGGGCCTTCGGCATCGGATGACGGCACGGGGACGGCCGCCCGCGCGGCGACCTCCTTCGTACGCCGCGTCAGGTTCCGTACGTCGGGAACCACGAGCACCAGCGCCGTCACCAGCACCACCAGGGCCGCACAGCCCCACAGCGCCTGCGACCGGCCGAACGCGCTCTCCGCCGGCCCGGCCAGCGCCGTCGACAGCGGCAGCATGGCGGTCGAGCCGAACCAGTCGTACGCCGAGACCCGCGACAGCTTGTCCTCCGGGATCTCCTGGTGCAGCGCGGTCATCCACGCGACACCGAACACCTCCAGCGAGACGCCGCAGACGAACATGGCCACGACAAGGCCGCCCACCGGCAGCGGCACGGCCAGCGCGGCCGACGGCAGCGCCAGCGGGAAGACGCACAGGGTGCCGACGAGCAGCATCCGGCGCGGCTTCCAGCGCATCGCCAGGAGCGCCCCGCCCACCGTGCCGACGCCGAACGCCGCGAGCGCCAGGCCCCACGGCCGCGCCCCGCCGAGTTCCTCCTCGGCGACCAGCGGCCCGTACACCGACTCGGCCGCGCCGACCACCGCCACCACGACCGAGAACTGCGCGACGATCGCCCAGAGCCAGGGGCGCCCCGCGAACTCCTGCCAGCCCTCCCGCAGATCGGCCAGCAGCCCGCCCCCGGGTTCCCGCTCCCGGATGTGGCCGACGTCGAGGAAGGCGCGCAGCGCGCCCGCCACCGCGAACGCCGCCGCGTCGACCGCGAGCACCCAGCCGGGGCCGAACGCCGCGATCATCGCTCCGCCGAGCGCGGCACCGCCGATGCCCGCGCCGTTCATGGCCATCCGGAACAGCGCGAAGGCGCGGTTGGCGTGTTCGCCGCTGACGCTGGACATCAGCATGCCCTCGGCGGCCGGGTTGAAGAACGCCTGGCCGGTGCCGCACAGGGCGGTGAGCAGCATCATCTGCCACAGCCGCGGGTCGCCCGCCAGCACGAGGACGGCGAACACCGCCTGGGAGGCGCAGTTGAGGGCGTTGGCCGCGACCATGACCCGGTGACGGGGGAGCCGGTCGGCCACCGCCCCGCCTATGAGCAGGAACAGCACGAGGGGCAGGGTGCGGGCCGCGGCGACCAGGCCCACGTCGCCGCCGTCGCCGCCGGACTCCAGCACCGCGAAGGCCGCCGCGATCAGGGCGCCGTGGGTGCCCAGGTTGGTGACGATCGCCGCGGCGGTCAGCAGCGTGTAGTTGCGTCCGGCCCACTCGGGGCGCCGGGGACTCGGGCGCCTTCGGGGCGCGGGCACGGGAGAACTCACCCGGGGACTATCCCCGGCCTCGCGCCCCCGTGCCAAACCGTTATCCGGCCGGACCGGTCAGGACCCGGATTCCGGCGCCAGCCGCACGGTGGCGAGGACCTTGCGGATCGTGGCGTCCTCCAGCTCGCCCGGCACGCCGGTGGCGCCGTACAGGACCCAGCTGACGAAGTCGCCCTTGGCGTTCTTGAAGGAGAAGGCGATGGACTTGCCGTCCGTGTCGCACTTGCCGTCCTTCTTGGTGTTCAGGGCGGTCGCCGTGGAGAGGTGCCCGGTCAGCCCGGACGTCGTCGTGTACGGGACGGCCTTGGTGACCTTGACGGTCCCCTTGGGCTCGGTCTGGGCGTAGGCGGCCCACACCCAGTTGCCCGCCTCGTTGTACGCCGCCTCGGCGGTGTTCTTGGCGCCCTGGCCGCCCTTGGTGCCCACCACGGCCAGGCCGGTCTCCTCCGGGCGGCCGTCCTTGTTGGTGTCCTCGGTGCACCACTTGCCCTTGTACTCGGCCGGGGCGGACATGATGACGACGGAGCTGCCGTCGCCCTTCTTCTCGTCCTCGAACCCGACGCTCGTTCCCGCGCCGATGACCTCCCAGTCGGCGGGCACGTCGAACTGGGCGCTGCGCTTGGGGTTGTGGACGACCTTCCAGCCCGCGATGGTCGGCTTGGCCGCCTCGGAACCGGCACGCGGGTTGCCGGTCGGCGCCGGAGGGGCCTCGGAGGACGTCGACGCGCTCTGCGAGGGCTTGGGGTCCCCGCCGGCGTTCGTCTGCTCGCCGTCGTCCTTCAGCACCAGGAACCCGGTGACGCCGGCGGCGACGACCACGGCCGTCGCCGCGACGATCGCGACGACGGTCGTCCTCTTCCTGTCGTCGGTGTCGTGCGGCGGCGGTACGGGCGGGCCGGGGGGCTGTCCCGGGACGCCGTACTGCTGGACGGCGGGCTGCTGGTACGGGTTCGGCTGCGGGTAGCCGGGCTGTCCGGGGTGGCCCGGCTGGACGTACCCGGGCTGCTGGCCGGTCTGCGGCGGGTAGCCGGGCTGCTGCGGCGGAGCGCTGGGCGGCGGCGGAGTGCCGGGCTGCTGGTACGGATTGGGCTGCGGGTACCCCGGCTGCTGGTACGTGTTCTGGTCCTGCGGGTTCTGCTCGCCCCCGGGCGGCTGCTGTCCTGGCCACATGGCGAGTAACCATAGAGGGGCGGCGTGACGGGTGCCACGCCCGCCCCCGGCAGGAGGGTCCGCGCGCGGCTTCCCGCCGTTACTACTGCCTGGTAACTTCGGGGCATGTCCGAGACCCTGCCGAACATCGGCGACATGCTGCTGGCCACCGTCCCCATGGCCAAGACCCTGAACCTGGAGGTCGTCGAGGCGACCGCCGAGCGGGCCGTGCTCCGCCTCCCCGACCAGGGCGCCTTCCACAACCACGTCGGCGGGCCGCACGCGGGCGCGATGTTCACGCTCGGGGAATCCGCCAGCGGCGCCATCGTCATCGGCGCGTTCGGCGACCAGATGAACCGCGCCGTGCCGCTCGCCGTCAGGGCGGAGATCGGCTACAAGAAGCTCGCGATGGGCCCGGTCACCGCCACCGCGACGCTCGGCCGCACCAAGGCCGAGGTCGTGGCCGAACTCGACGCCGGGCAGCGCCCCGAGTTCCCGGTGAACATCGCCCTCACCCGCGAGGACGGCGCCGTGACGGGCGAGATGACCATCATCTGGACGCTGCGCCCCCACTCCTGACGGCCGCGCAGCCCCGGACGCACGCGCGCGTGGTCGGACGCGCGCGTGAAGGCCGCCCCCGCACCCCTCTTCGGGTGCGGGGGCGGCCGTGTCCCACGGCATAGCGCACGGAACGCCCACTCCGGTGCGCATAGTGCGCCTATGTCACGAAACGTCTCCCGCAGGGCCACACTCCGCCTGCTCACCGGAGCCGCCGCCGCCGCGGCGTCCACCACCGGCCCCCTCCCCGCCCGGGCCGCCGCGCCCCCCACCGGCGACGGCCGCGTCGACGACCTGCTCGCGCGGCTCACCCTCGACGAGAAACTCACCTTCCTCCACGGCGCCAAGGACCCCGGCAGCCTCGGCCAGGCCGGCTGGATCCCCGGCGTACCGAGGCTCGGCATCCCACCCCTGAGGCTCGCCGACGGCCCCGCCGGGGTCCGCGTACGGGCCCGCGCCACCGCCCTGCCCGCCCCCGTGATGCTGGCGAGCGCCTTCGACCCGGCCCTCGCCCGCGAGTACGGCCGCGTCATCGGCCACGAGGGCCGGGCGCTCGGCCAGGACGTCCTGCTGTCACCCATGGTGAACCTGATCCGCACCCCCTACGCCGGCCGGAACTTCGAGACGTTCAGCGAGGACCCGCTCCTCACCGCCGACCTCGTCGCCGAGGAGATCCGCGGCATCCAGGACGAGGGCCTGATCGCCACGGTCAAGCACTTCGCGCTGAACAATCAGGAGAAGGACCGCACCACCGTCGACGTGCGGATCGGCGAACAGGCCCTGCACGAGACGGAACTGCGGGGCTTCGAGGCCGCCGTCGCCGCCGGAACGGGCGCGGTGATGGGCGCGTACAACAAGGTCGACGGCCGCCACGCCTGCGAGAACCGGGACCTGCTCACCGGGATCCTGCGCGAGCTGTGGGGGTTCGACGGCTGGGTGATGAGCGACTGGAACGCCACCCACAGCACCGTCCCGTCCCTCACCGCGGGCCTCGACATGGAGATGCCCGCCGGCCGGTGGTTCGGTGACCCACTCCGCCGGGCCGTACGGGACGGCACCGTCACCGAGGACGCCGTCGACCGCTCCGTACGCCGGATCCTCACCGTCATGGGCCGCTTCGGGCTCCTCGACGGCACCGCCCCCGCCCGCCCCGCCACCCGCGACCGCGACGCCGGGGCGCGCCTCGCCCACCGGGTCGCCGTCGCCGGCGCCACCCTGCTGCGCAACGAGCACGCCACACTGCCGCTCACCGGGCCCGCCGCCCGCTCCCTCGCCGTCATCGGCCCCACCGCCTCGGTGCCGTTCGCCGCCGGCGGCGGGAGCGCCCACGTCGTCCCCGACCGGGCCGCCGCCCCGCTCGACGCCATCACCGCCCGCGCGGGCGAGGGCGCCACCGTCACCCACGCCCTCGGCGAGGACCTCTACGGCAAGCCCCTCCCCGTCCGCGGGGCGTCCTTCGAAGGACAGCGCGTCCGGCCCGGGAAGACCTACACCTACGAAGGGACGCTCACACTCGACGACGCCGACGAGTGGACCTTCGTCGTCCACTACGGCGGCACGCGCCCCAAGGTCTTCGTGGACGGCACCGAGCTCTTCGCCCTCCAGGACCGCGAGTCCGAACTCTTCGCCGGTTTCGGCCTGGTCTCCACCGCCCCCGACGGCCTCAAGGTCCGCCGCCGCACGCTCGCCCTCACCGCCGGACGCCACACCCTGCGCGTCACCGCCGACGGCGGCGCCCGCGGACAGCTGTTCCGGCTGCGCCGCATCACCGCCGCCACCCGCGCGGCGGACGTCGCCGAAGCGGTGGGCGCGGCCCGTGCCGCGGACAGCGTGGTGCTGTTCGCCTACGAGGACGCCGCCGAGGGCCGCGACCGGACCACCCTCGCCCTCCCCGGCCACCAGGAGGCGCTGATCGACGCGGTGACCGCCGCCAACCCGCGGACGACCGTCGTCCTCAACACCTCGTCCGCCGTCACCATGCCGTGGCTCGGCCGCACCGGCGCGGTGCTCCAGATGTACTACCCCGGCCAGGAGGGCGCCGCCGCGACCGCCGACGTGCTCTTCGGGGACGCCGACCCCGGCGGCCGCCTCACCCAGACCTTCCCGGTCTCCGACACCCGCCACCCCACGGCCGGCGACCCGCGCCGCTACCCCGGCACCGGCGGCGTCCAGGAGTACTCCGAGGGCGTCCGCACCGGCTACCGCTGGTACGACGCGGAGGGCGTCGAGCCGCTGTTCCCCTTCGGTCACGGCCTGTCGTACACCACGTTCGCGTACGCCGGCCTCGTCGTGACCCCCGCGCCCGGCGGCGGCCTCACGGCGGGCTTCACCGTCCGCAACACCGGGCGGCGCACCGGCGTGACCGTCGCGCAGCTGTACGCGGGTCCGTCGCCCGACCTGGCGCTGGACCAGCCGGACCGTGTCCTGGCCGGCTACCGGCGCATCGAGCTGCGGCCCGGCCAGGTCCGGCACGTCACCGTGCCGATCGCCGCCCGGACGCTGTCCTCCTGGGACCCGGAACGGCACGCCTGGGTGCTCGGCACCGGCACCCGTACCGTCCGGCTGGGCACGTCCTCGCGCGACCTGAGGCTCACCGCGCGGGCGGAGGTCCTCCCGCTGTGAGGAGGTAGGCTGCCCGGCGTGCGCGCCTCGCTCGCGCCGCACGCCGGGCAGCACGCAATCGACGACGGAGGAACCGGCCTTGCACGTCCAGGAGTGGCTCGAGACCGTTCCGGCGGTCAGCATCTACGTCCTGGTGGGGGTGGTGATCGGGCTGGAGAGCCTCGGCATCCCGCTGCCCGGCGAGATCGTCCTCGTCAGCTCGGCGCTGCTGGCGTCCCAGCACGGCGACATCAACCCGTGGGTCCTCGGCGCGTGCGCCACGGCGGGCGCGATCATCGGCGACTCGATCGGCTACGCCATCGGCCGCAAGGGCGGCCGGCCCCTGCTGGCCTGGCTGGGCGGCAGGTTCCCCAAGCACTTCGGCGAGGCCAACATCGCGTTGGCGGAGCGGTCGTTCGAGAAGTGGGGGATGTGGGCCGTCTTCTTCGGGCGGTTCGTGGCGCTCCTGCGGATCTTCGCGGGCCCGCTCGCGGGTGTGCTGCGCATGCCGTACTGGAAGTTCGCCATCGCCAACGTCCTCGGCGGCATCCTGTGGGCCGGCGGCACCACGGCCGTCGTCTACTCGGTCGGCGTGGTCGCCGAGGCGTGGCTGAAGCGCTTCTCCTGGCTGGGGCTCGTCCTGGCGGTCCTGGTGGGCCTGACGTCGATGCTGATCCTCAAGAACCGCGCGAAGAAGGCGGCGGCCGCCGCCGCCGCGCCCACCGCCCCGGTCCCGGCACCCGAACCGGCTCCGGCCACCGCCGACTGACCCGCGCGCCCGCCTCGGGCGGCCGCCACCACCACCCGTCCCCCGCCCGCCGGGATGCCCCCGGGGGCGGGCGCGCCGGGGCGGCGCCCGCCGGGCCGGGGCCGAGAAGCGGGACGACGCCGGCCGGGCGTCAGGACGGGTGGGCCTCGCCGTGGGCCTTGGCCAGCTCCAGGTACATCGCGGCGTTCAGCTTGATGCCCTCGCGTTCCTCGGCCGTCAGCTCCCGCTTCACCTTGGCGGGCACGCCCGCCACCAGGGAGCCGGGCGGGACGCGCATGCCCTGCGGCACCAGTGCCTGCGCGGCGATGAGGGAACCGGCGCCGATGTGGGCGCCGTTGAGGACCGTGGCGCCCATGCCGACCAGCACGTCGTCCTCGACGGTGCAGCCGTGCAGGACCGCGTTGTGGCCGACCGAGACGCGCTCGCCGACGGTGACGGGGAAGCCGGGGTCGACGTGCACGGTGCAGTTGTCCTGGATGTTGCTGTCGGCGCCCAGGACGATCGGCCCGCAGTCGGCGCGCAGCACGGCGTGGTACCAGACGCTCGACCCCGCCGCCATCGTCACCTCGCCGACCACCACGGAGGTCGGCGCGGCGAACGCCTCCGGATGCACGTCCGGTCGCCTGCCGCCCACGCCGGTGATCAACGCCCGCTCTGCCATCGCCTGCTCCTCTGTTGCGAAGTCGCGCCAGGGGAACGTTAGGCGACGGTCCTTTCCGGCGGCGACGGTGGGGCGAACATCACAGGGTGTCCCGCCGGTGGGGCGCGACCCGGGCGACTACCGTGTCCGGGTGCCGAAGAACAGAAACACGTTCTCATCCCTGGCGGCCTGGCGGCGCCGGCTCCTCACCCGGGCCGTGCACGGCGGCTGGCGCTGGGTGCAGGAGACGGGCGCCGTCACCGCCGAGCGTCCGGGGCGGCTGCGATTCCGCCGGCTGGGCCCCGGCACCCGGCTGGCGTTCCCGCAGGGCACCGTCTTCGGCGAGAAGTGGATCGAGCTGGGCGACCACTGCATCATCGCCGAACAGGTGACGCTCACCGCCGGGATGATGCCCGGCCTGGACCTGGGGCCCGACCCGATCCTGACCCTGGGCGACGGCGTCGTCCTGGGGCGCGGCAGCCACGTCGTCGCCGACGCGCCGGTGACCGTCGGCGCGGACACCTTCTGCGGGCCGTACGTCTACATCACCTCGACCAACCACAGCTACGACGACCCCGACGAGCCGGTCGGCCGCCAGTGGCCGCGCTCCGCACCGGTGGAGGTGGGCCCGGGCTGCTGGCTGGGGACCGGCGCGGTGATCCTGCCCGGCGCCCGGCTCGGCCGCAACGTCGTCGTCGCCGCCGGGGCCGTCGTCCGGGGCGAGGTGCCCGACCACGCGGTGGTCGCCGGGGCGCCGGCCCGGGTCGTACGGCGCTGGGACGCCGAGAGCGGCTGGCAGCCCCCGCTGCGCACGCCCGCTCCCGTACCCCTGCCCGAGGGTGTGACGCCCCAGCAGCTGGCGGCGCTGGCCGAGCTCGACACGGACTGATCAGCCGGCCGCCAGCAGGACCGTGCCGACCAGCGCCAGGCCCGCCCCCGCCGCCTGCACCGCGCGCAGCCGCTCCTTGAGCACGCCCCGCGCGGCGAGCGCCGTGACCACCGGGTAGAGGCTGGCGAGCACGGCGGCCACGGTGACCGGCCCGCTCCGCGCGGCGATCGCGTACGTGCCGTTCGCCGCGACGTCCGCCAGGCCGACGAACGCCAGCGCGGGCAGGGACGCCCGGACCACCCGTATCCCACCGTCCTCCGGCAGGGCCCGCCCGCCGCGCTTCACCGAGGCCCACAGTGCCGCGCCGCCGACCGCGACGTTGGTGACGCGCTGCACGAACAGGGCGAGGAACAGCCCCGTGAGGGTCGTGGCGGCCTCCGCGATCAGGGCCATGACCGAGCCGAAGCCGAAGGCCGCGACCAGCGTCAGCAGCACCGCCTGGCGCCGCACCGGCGCCCCGCGCAGCTCCGGCCCGCCCGCCAGGACCACACCCGCCAGCGCCACCCCGATACCGGCGAACTGGAGCAGCCCCGGCCGGTCGCCGACCAGCAGGCCCACCGACACGGGGACGACGACGCCGAGGGAGCCCAGCGGGGAGACGACGCCCATCGGGCCGAGGGCGAGGGCCTTGTAGAAGGCGAGCATGGCGGCCGGTCCGACCGCTCCGGCCGCCACCGCGTACCAGAGCCGGGGGCCGGCCCCGGTCCAGCCGCCGGTCGCGACGACCACCGCCCCCAGCACCACGACCGCGATCACCTGGGACGCGACGACCACCGTCAGGGCGGGAAGGCGCCGGGTGAGCAGCCCGCCGCCGAAGTCGGCCAGCCCCCACAGGAGGCTGGTGGCCAGGGCGAACAGTGCTGTCATGACGATCCTCGCAGTACAGTGCGGTGAACGGTGAGTACAGGACACCGTAGTGCACTATTTTGAACTTTTTCAGTCAATATATTGGACGGAATGTGTCGGACCTCGACCAGCTCACGCAGTCGCTCGCCCGTAACCTCAAGCGCTGGCGCGGTGAGCGCGGGTTCACCCTCGACGCGCTCGCCGCCCGCGCCGGGGTCAGCCGAGGCATGATCATCCAGATCGAGCAGGCCCGCACGAACCCCAGCGTCGGCACCACCGTGAAACTCGCCGACGCCCTCGGCGTCTCCATCACCACGCTCCTGGACTACGAGCAGGGCCCGCACGTCCGGCTGGTGCCGCAGGAGCAGGCGGTACGGATGTGGTCCAGCGACAAGGGCAGCAGCACCACCCTCCTCGTCGGCGCCGAAGCCCGAGGCCCCCTCGAACTGTGGGCCTGGACGCTGATGCCCGGAGACGCCAGCGCCTCCGACCCCCACCCGGACGGCACCACCGAACTGCTCCACGTCACGGCCGGCGCACTGACCCTCGTCGTCGACGGGGTGGACCACCGGGTACCGGCCGGGACCTCCGCCGTCTTCGAGTCCAACGTCCCGCACGCGTACCGCAACGACGGCACCGAGACGGTCGAGATGACCATGGCGGTCTCCATCCCGCCCGTGCGCTGAGACACCCCGCAGCCCCGCCCGCGCCACCGCGTGCGCGCACCGCCGGCGCGGGGACCGGCTCACCGGGCCCGGCCGGACCGCACGGAACCGCGGGCGCGGTCGTCCAACGGCGGACCCGGGGTCAGCCCCGGCCGAGCCGCGGAATCTCGATCGCCGGGCACCGGTCCATGACCATGTCGAGCCCGGCGGCCGTGGTCCGCTCGTACGCCGCCTCGTCGACCACCCCCAGCTGGAACCACACCGCCTTGGCGCCCTTCGCCACCGCCTCGTCCGCGACGGCCCCCGCGAGGCGGCTGTTCACGAACACGTCCACCACGTCCACCGGGAACGGGATCTCCGCGAGTGAGGCGTACCCCCGCTCCCCGAGGACCGTCTCGGCCTTGGGATGGACCGGCACCACACGCTTGCCGAACCGCTGAAGCACCGCCGCCACGCCGTACGCGGCCCGCGCCCGGTTGCCGGACAGGCCGACCACCGCCCAGGTGTCCCCGGACTCGGTCAGGATCTTCTCGATGATGTCCGTCTCGCCGGTCACGCCGCGCCTCCGTACGTAGGGTCCTCGTCCGACTGCGCCAACGGCCGGCCACCGCCGGAGATTCCCCGCCACGCGTCCGCATAGGGTGGCGGGATGCAGGAGCAGTACCGGACGGTCGCCCGCGAGGGCGTGCACGAGACCGAGATCAACCGATCGCGCTTCATCTGCGCCCTCGCGCCCGCAGCGACCGAACAGGAGGCGCAGGACTTCGTCGCACGCGTCCGCAGGGAGCACCCCACCGCCACGCACAACTGCTTCGCGTACGTCATCGGCGCCGACGCCGCCGTGCAGAAGGCGAGCGACGACGGCGAGCCGGGCGGCACGGCCGGCGTGCCCATGCTCCAGATGCTGCTGCGCCGCGAGGTCCGGTACGTCGCCGCCGTCGTCACCCGCTACTACGGCGGTGTGAAACTCGGCGCGGGCGGACTCATCCGGGCCTACGGCGGCGTGGTGGGGGAGGCCCTCGACGCGGTCGGCACCCTCACCCGGCGGCGCTTCCGGCTCGCCACCGTCACCGTCGACCACCAGCGGGCCGGGAAGCTGGAGAACGACCTGCGCGCGACCGGACGCGCGGTGCGCGGCGTGCGGTACGCCGAGGCGGTCACCATCGAGATCGGCCTGCCCGGCGCCGACGTCGACGCCTTCCGCGCCTGGCTCGCCGACGCCACCGCCGGAACCGCCCGGCTGGAACTGGGCGGCGAGGCGTACGGCGCCGCCTGACACACCTGGCGCCACCGGGCACACCTGACGCACCCGCACACGCCCGCCCGCACCCCGGGAAAAAACAGGTCCGTGACGAACCAGGGGCCGGACACCGTTAGCGTGTACCGGGTTCACAGCGGTGCCCGTGCGGGTTCCGGGGGCGGAGGAGCGGTACACATGCAGGTCGGAGCGGCACCGTGAGAATGCTGCACACATCGGACTGGCACCTGGGGCGGTCGTTCCACCGCGTGAGCCTGCTCGAAGCGCAGTCCGCGTTCCTCGACCACCTGGTGGCGACGGTCCGCGAGCACGACGTCGACGTCGTGCTGGTGGCCGGCGACATCTACGACCGCGCCGTACCGCCACTGACCGCCGTGGAGCTGTTCGACACCGTCCTGCACCGGCTCGCCGACGCCGGCGTACCCACCGTCATGATCTCCGGCAACCACGACTCCGGCCGCCGGCTCGGCGTCGCCGCCGGGCTCATCGAACGCGCCGGGATCCACCTGCGGACCGACCCGGCCGGCGTCGGCACCCCCGTCCTGCTCGCCGACCCCCACGGCGACGTGGCGTTCTACGGGCTGCCGTACCTCGAACCCGCCCTCGTACGCGACCGGTTCGGCGTCGACAAGACCGGGCACGAGGCCGTCCTGACGGCCGCCATGGCCCGGGTGCGGGCCGACCTCGCCGGCCGCGCGCCCGGCACCCGCTCCGTCGTCCTCGCCCACGCCTTCGTCGCGGGTGGCGCGCCCAGCGACAGCGAGCGCGACATCACCGTCGGCGGCGTGGCCGCCGTCCCGTCCGGCGTGTTCGACGGCGTCGACTACGTCGCCCTCGGCCACCTGCACGGCAGCCAGGCGCTCACCGAGCGGATCCGCTACTCCGGCTCGCCCCTCGCGTACTCCTTCTCGGAGGCCGGCCACCGCAAGACGATGTGGCTCGTCGACCTGGAAGGCGACGGGACGGTCCGCGCCGAACGGATCGACTGCCCGGTGCCCCGCCCCCTCGCCCGCCTCCGGGGCCGGCTCGACGACCTGCTGGCCGACCCCGCGCTCGACCGCCACGAGGACGCCTGGGTCGAGGCCACCCTCACCGACCCGGTCCGCCCCGCCGAACCCATGGCGCGCCTCGCCGAGCGCTTCCCCCACACGCTCACCCTCCTGTTCGATCCCGAACGGCCCGAAGACGAGGCCGGCGCCTCGTACGCGCGGCGCCTGCGCGACCGCGACGACCAGCAGGTCGCCGAGGACTTCGTCGCCCACGTACGCGGCGGCGCGGGCCCCGACGACCGGGAGCGCGCGGCGCTCCTGCGCGCCTTCGACGACGTCCGGGTGGACATGGCGCGGCGCGAGGTGACCGGATGAGGCTCCACCGGCTCGACATCACCGGCTTCGGCCCGTTCGGCACCACCCAGACCGTCGACTTCGACACGCTCTCCCAGGCCGGTCTGTTCCTGCTCCACGGCCCGACCGGCGCGGGCAAGACCTCCGTCCTCGACGCCGTCTGCTACGCCCTGTACGGAGCCGTGCCAGGCGCCCGCCAGAGCCCCGGCACGTCGCTGCGCAGCGACCACGCCCCGGCGGGCACGTCCACCGAGGTCGTGCTCGACCTGACCGTCGCCGGCCGGCGGCTGGAGATCACCCGGCGGCCCGCCCAGCCGCGCCCCAAGAAGCGGGGCGGCGGCTTCACCACCGAGAAGGCGCAGTCGTGGCTGCGGGAGTACGACGCGGAGACCCGCTCCTGGAAGGACCTCAGCCGCTCCCACCAGGAGATCGGCGAGGAGGTCACCCAGCTTCTGGGCATGAGCAGGGACCAGTTCTGCCAGGTGGTGCTCCTGCCGCAGGGCGACTTCGCGCGGTTCCTGCGCGCCGACGCGGAGGCGCGCGGCAAGCTCCTCGGCCGGCTCTTCGACACCCGGCGCTTCGCCGCCGTCGAGGAGCGCCTCGCCGAACTCCGGCGCGCCGCCGAGCAGCAGGTGAAGGACGGCGACGAACGGCTCCTCGCCCTCGCCCACCGGATGGCCCAGGCGGCCGGCGCCGCGGCCGGCGGCTGGCCCGCCCCGGAGGGCAGGCCCGGCGACCCGGGGCTCGCCGAGGCCGTCCTGTCCTGGGCGGCCGTCGCCCGGTCGGGCGCCCGCGAGGCCAGGGACGTCGCCGCGTCGGCGCTCGCCGCCGCCGAGGAGCGGCAGACCGCGGCACGCCGCGCCCTCGACGAGGAGCGGGAGCTGGCGGCGCGGCAGCGGCGGTACGACGACGCCCGGCGCCGCGCCGCGGAGCTGGACGCCCGGCGGGCCGAGCGCGACGGGTGGGAGGCCCGGCTGGAGCGGGGTCGCAAGGCCGAGCGGGTGGCCGGCCCGCTGAGCCTGCGCGACGACGCCGAGCGGGAGCACCGCGCGGCGCTGGCGGCCCACGAGCGGTCGGTGGCCGGCCTGCCGCCGGACCTCGCCGACGCCGGCGCCGAGCACCTGGCCGCGCTGGCCGGGAAGCTGCGGGTGGACCTCGGCGGCCTGGAAGCCGCCCGCCGGGCCGAGCGGCGCGCCGGCGAACTCGTCAGCGAGCGCGCCGAGCTGGACCGGCAGGCCCGCGCCGACGAGGACGCCCTCCACGAGGCGGACGCGTGGCTGGCCGGCTGGGACGCCACCCGCACCGCCCTTCAGGACCGGGTGGAGGCCGCGCAGGAGGGCGCCACCCGCGCCGAGCACCTCGCCGGCCGCCTGGAACCCGCCCGCCGCCGGCTGGCCGCCGCCCGCCGCCGTGACGCGCTGGCGGACGAGGTCTCCGCCGCCTCGGCCCGCCTGACCGCCGCGCGGGAGCGGGCCAACGCCGCCCACGAGACATGGCTGGACCTGCGCGAACGCCGCCTGCGCGGCATCGCCGCTGAGCTCGCGGCCGCCCTCGCGGACGGCGCGCCCTGCGCGGTCTGCGGCTCCTGTGACCACCCGGCGCCCGCCCGCGCGGGCGCCGGTCACGTCGACCGTGCGACGGAGGACGCGGCCTACGAGGCGCACACGCAGGCGGACGAGGCCCGCTCGGCGGCCGAGCGCGACCTGGCGGTCGCCCGGGAGGCCCTGACCGCCGCCCGCGCGGAGGCGGCCGCCGCCCCGCGCCCCGGCGACGCCCCGGCGGCGGACGACGCCGCGGGTGACGGCGGCCCCGTGGGCGGTGACCAGCCGTCGGTGGCCGGCCTCGCCGACGGCGTCGCGCGGCTGGAGCGCGCGTACGCCGAGGCGCGTGACGTGGCGGGCGGTGCCCACGCGGCCCGGGAGGAACTGCAACGGGCCGAGGAGGAGCACCGGCGCAGGCTGGAGGTGCGGCAGCAGGCGGAGCGCCGTGCCGCCGCGCGGACCTCGCGGCGCGAGGCGCTCGACCGGGAGCAGGTGACCGTGGACGCCGAGCTCGCCCGCGTCCCGGGCGGCGCCGTCGCCGAGCACGCCGCGTCCCTGGAGCACCGGATCGCCCGCCTCACCGAGGCCGCCGAGGCCGTGCGTACCGTCGAGGACACGGCACGCCGGCTCAAGGAGGCCGACGACCGGCTCGCGGACGCCGCGTTCCGGGCCGGGTTCACTACCCCGGCCGCCGCGGCCGCCGCGCTGCTCGACGACGCGGCGCACCGGGACCTCCAGCGGCGGCTGGACGCCTGGCAGGCCGAGGCGGCGGCCGTCGCCGACCGGCTCGCCGAACCCGAGACGCGGGCCGCCGCCGGGCGCCCGCCCGCCGACCCGGAGCGGGCCCGGGCCGCCCACGCCACCGCCGACCGCGCCGCCCGCGACGCGGACTCCGCGCTGGCCGCCCACCGCGAGCGGTGCGACGAACTGGCCCGGCTGTCCCGGCAGGCCGCCGCCGAGGTAGGGCGGCTGGGGCCGCTGCGCGAGGAGTACGAGCGGGTGGCGCGGCTGGCCGGGCTGACCGCCGGCACGTCCGCGGACAACGAACGCAAGATGCGGCTGGAGTCCTACGTGCTGGCGGCCCGGCTCGAACAGGTCGCCGCCGCCGCGACGGCTCGCCTGGCCCGGATGTCGGCCGGCCGCTACACGCTCGTCCACTCCGACGCCCGGGCGGGCGGCAAGCGGGCGGGCCTCGGCCTGCACGTCGTGGACGCCTGGACGGGCAGCGAGCGCGACACGGCGACGCTGTCGGGCGGCGAGACGTTCTTCGCGTCCCTGGCCCTGGCGCTGGGCCTCGCCGACGTGGTGACCGACGAGGCCGGTGGCGTACGGCTCGACACGCTCTTCATCGACGAGGGGTTCGGCAGCCTCGACGACCAGACCCTCGACGAGGTGCTGGACGTCCTGGACTCGCTGCGCGAACGGGACCGCAGTGTCGGCATCGTCAGCCACGTCGGCGACCTGCGCCGCCGCATCCCCACTCAGCTGGAGGTCGTCAAGGGGCGCGGCGGTTCGGCGGTCCGGCTGCACGGCGGAGGAGCGCTCAGCGGCTGACCGGCCGGCGGGGCAGCGGCGACGAGTAGACGACGCTCGTGGTCACCGAGCCGAGGGCGGCGATCTTCCCGGAGACCTCCTCCAGGTGCCGCATCGACCGGGCGGCGACCCGCAGCACGAAACAGTCGTCGCCCGTCACGTGGTGCGCCTCCAGGATCTCCGGTGTCGTGTCCAGCAGGTCGTGGAACGGCTTGTAGTTGCCGTGGGGATAGCGCAGCCGCACGAAGGCGAGGATCGGCAGCCCGAGGCGTTCCTGGTCCACCACCGCGGTGTACCCGGTGATCACGCCGGCCTCCTCCAGCCTGCGGACCCGCTCGGTGACCGCGCTCGCGGACATGGAGACGGTACGGGCCAGCTCGGCGAAGGCGGCCCGGCCCTGCTCCTGGAGAGCCGCGAGGATGCGCCAGTCGGTGGCGTCCGGTGAATACTCTGTCATGCGTGAGGAATAGCAGGGATTTCCCCGGCCGGACAAGCCATCTGCCGTGGATCGTCACTTCACCGGGATGATCAAGGGCCGTAGGTTTCTGGACATGACGACGACGCCGATCACCAGCGCCCCTGCCGCCACCAACCCCGTCCTGCGCGTTCCGCCCGCCTCGCCCGCCGCTGCCACCGCGTACTTCTCGGCGAGCCTCGCCTTCCACGCGGACGTCTCCGACGTGGCCGCCGCGCTCGCCGCCGGCGGCGACCCCGGGTTCGTGGTCCTCGACTCCCGGTCGACCGCGTCCTTCGACCAGGGGCACGTCCCGGGCGCGGTCCACCTGCCCACGGCGCTCATCCCCGAGCAGGCGGAGCACCTGCTGGACAGGTCGGTGCCCGTGGTCACGTACTGCTGGGGACCGGGCTGCAACGGCGCCACGCGCGCGGCCCTGGCCCTCGCCGAACTCGGCCACCAGGTCAAGGAGATGCTCGGCGGCTTCGAGTACTGGGCCCGCGAGGGCTTCGCGTTCGAGACCCGGGAGGGCCGGCGCACCCGCGACACCGACCCCCTCACCGCCCCGGTCGACGCCGACGACTGCGGCTGCTGAGAGCGCGTGACGCGGCCCCGGAACCCGCCCGGGGGCGGACCGGCAGGCGCATCGCGAGGATCCGGCCGCGACGCGCCGGGGGCCGCGCCGGACAGGGACCGGGCCGGACACCCCGGAGACGCGCCTGACACCAGGGCCACGCCGGACACCCCGGAGGCCGGCCGGACACCACGGGGACCACGCCGGACACCACGGGGGCCACGCCGGACACCGGGGCCGCGCCGCACCCGGCGGAGGGAGGCCCGACACCACGGGGGCCACGCCGGACACCGGGGCCGCGCCGCACCCGGCGGAGGAGGCCCCGTGCCGTCACGTCACAGCCGGGCCAGTTCGTCCACCAGGTCGTCCAGGCCCAGCGGGCCCTGTGACAGTGCGGCCATGTGCCACTTCTTCGCGTCGAAGGCGTCACCGTGCCGCCGGCGGGCCAGCTCCCGGCCCAGCAGCCAGGCACGTTCGCCCAGCTTGTAGCCGATCGCCTGTCCGGGCATCGACAGGTAGCGGGTCAGCTCGCTCTCCACGAACGCCGGCGGGCGGCTGGTGTGCCGCCGGAAGAACTCCTGCGCCAGCTCCGGCGTCCACCGCTCACCCGGGTGGAACGGCGAGTCCGCCGGGATCTCCAGGCCCAGGTGCATGCCGATGTCCACGATCACCCGGCAGGCCCGCATCATCTGGCAGTCCAGGTACCCCAGGCGCCGCTCCGGATCGGGCAGGAACCCCAGCTCGTCCATGAGCCGTTCCGCGTACAGCGCCCAGCCCTCGGCGTTCGCGCTCACCCCGCCGATCGTCGCCTGGTAGCGCGACAACCGGTCGGCCACGTGCACCCACTGGGCGATCTGGAGGTGGTGGCCTGGGACGCCCTCGTGGTACCACGTCGACACCAGGTCGTACACCGGGAACCGGGTCTCCCCGTCGACCGGCAGCCAGGTGCGGCCCGGACGGGAGAAGTCCTCGGACGGGCCCGTGTAGTACGGGGCCGCCGCGCCGCCCGGCGGGGCGATCCGCGACTCCACTCTCCGTACCCGCTCGGCGAGTTCGAAGTGCGTGCCGTCCAGAGCCTCGATCGCCTCGTCCATCAGCCGCTGGAGCCAGACCCGCACCTCCTCGACGCCCTCGATGTGGGTGCCGTGCTCGTCGAGGTGGGCGAGCGCCTCCCACGGCCCGGCGCCCGGCAGGATCTTCTCCGCCTCGGCCCGCATCTCGGCGAGGAGCCGGTGGTACTCGCCCCAGCCGTACGCGTACGCCTCGTCCAGGTCGCAGTCGCTGCCGTTGAAGTACCGCGACCAGCGGGCGTACCGCTCACGCCCCACCGTGTCGGGAGCGTCCTTCACGGCCGGCGCGTACACGTCGCGCATCCAGTCCCGCAGCGACCCCAGCGCCCGGCCGGCGCCGCGCGCCGCCGCGTCCAGCTCCGGGCGCAGCCCGGCCGGGGCGGCCGCCACGAACTCCTCGAACCAGCCGCGCCCCGCCCCGTCGGCGCCCGTCCACCCGGTGAGCTGCCCGACGAACGTGGCGGTGGCGCGCGGGCCGCCCAGCAGTCCGCGCTCCAGGCCCAGTTCGAGGGACTCGCGGTAACCGGCGATCGCGGCCGGCACCGCCCGCAGCCGCTCGGCGACCGCTGCCCAGTCGCCGTCGGTCCCGGTGGGCATCACGGTGAACACGATGCGCACGCTGTGCACCGGCGAGCGCATGTTGCTGACCGTGCGCAGGCCCTCGCCCGCCTCGTGGACCGCCAGTTCGGCGGTGAGGCGCTCCCGCAGGAGCCGCCCGCAGCGCCGCTCGGCGTCGCTGCCGGCACCGGGCAGGCGCTCGGCCGCGTCGAGCCTGACCAGCGTCTCACGGGCCAGCCGGGCGATCTCTTCCTGACCGGCGGGCGAGAAGTCCGGAAGGAGTCCGGCGCTCTTCTCCACGCCCAGGTAGGTACCGGTGATCGGGTCGAGTTCGATGAGCGCGTCGACATAGGCGTCGGCGACCATGCGGGGAAGCGCGCTGCTGGAGGTCTCTGGCATGAGGCCATCCTGGTATGCCACCGGCCCGGTCGTCACCCTCATCCGTCCCGGTCGGCTGACACATGAGCGGGCGCGCCGGGCGGCAGCAGCGGCCCGCACTCCCACTGCTGGAAGATCAGCCGGGTCTCCACCCGGGCGACCTCGCGCTGCGAGGTGAACTCGTCCAGGACGAGTCGCTGCAGGTCGGAAGGGTCCGAAACGGCCACGTGCACCAGGTAGTCGTCGGGACCGGTCAGGTGGAACAGCGCCCGCGACTCCGGCAGCGCACGGATGCGGTCGACGAACGGGCCGATCAGCTCCCGCCGGTGCGGACGCACCTGCACCAGCAGCAGCGCCTCCAGGCCGCGGCCGATTTTGGCCGGATCGAGCCGCAGCCGGTTGCCGAGGACGACACCGGTGCGCCGCAGCCGCGCCACCCGGTCCAGGCAGGTGGAGGGGGCGACCCCGACCTCGGCGGCCAGGTCGCGGTACGTGGTCCGGGCGTCGTTCTGCAGAAGGCGAAGTATGTGCAGATCGACCGTGTCCAGGACGACAGAATCGGTCATTCGCCGAACGTAACACGGGCTTTTCCCGTTACTGCCCGGTACCTGTTCACAGTGCCCTTCATGGACACCCTGCCTTACGACGCCTCGCCCGCCCTCCCCACCCCGAGGGCGCTGGCCACCGAAGCCGTGCACGCCGGACGCGACGACCTCGCCGCCCAGGGCCTGCACGCCGTACCGCTCGACCTGTCCACCACGTACCCGTCCCACGACGCGCGAGCCGAGGCGCAGCGCATCGACGCGTTCGCCACCACCGGCGCGCGGCCGGACGGCCCGCCCGTCTACGCCCGGCTCGACAACCCCACCACCGCGCGCTTCGAGACCGCGCTGGCACGGCTGGAGGGCACCCAGAGCGCCGTCGCGTTCGCCAGCGGCATGGCGGCCCTGACCGCCGTCCTGCTGGTCCGGGCGAGCATGGGCCTGCGGCACGTGGTGGCGGTCCGGCCGCTGTACGGGTGCAGCGACCACCTGCTGACCGCCGGGCTGCTCGGTACGGAGGTCACCTGGACCGACCCGGCGGGCATCGCCGACGCCATCCGCCCCGACACCGGGCTGGTGATGGTCGAGACCCCCGCCAACCCCACGCTCGCCGAGGTGGACATCCGGGCCGTCGCCCGTGACTGCGGCTCGGTGCCGCTGCTCGTCGACTCGACGTTCGCCACACCGGTGCTCCAGCGCCCGGTGGAGCACGGGGCGCGCATCGTCCTGCACAGCGCCACCAAGTACCTCGGCGGGCACGGTGACGTCCTCGCCGGCGTGGTGGCCTGCGACGAGGAGTTCGCCGGGAAGCTGCGCCAGGTGCGGTTCGCCACCGGCGGCGTCCTGCACCCGCTGGCGAGCTACCTGCTGCTGCGCGGGCTGTCCACGCTGCCGGTCCGGATGCGGGCCGCCTCCACGACCGCCGCCGACCTGGCGCGCCGCCTCGCGGCGGACCCGCGGATCGCCCGGGTGCACTACCCGGAGATCGGCGGGGCCATGGTCTCCTTCGAGGTGTACGGCGACCCGCACGACGTGATCGCCGGAGTACGGCTGATCACGCCGGCGGTCAGCCTCGGCAGCGTCGACACCCTGATCCAGCACCCCGCGTCCATCAGCCACCGCATCGTGGACGAGGACGACCGCCGCTCGGCGGGCGTCAGCGACCGGCTGCTGCGCATGTCGGTCGGCCTGGAGGACGTCGAGGACCTGTGGCGCGACCTGACGGAGGCGCTCAGCGCCCGGCCCGGCCGGCCTGCCGCTGAGGACGGCGCGCGGGAACGCCGTTCAGCCGCGCGGTGATCACCAGGGTGCCCTCCTCGATCTGGTAGTCGAGCGGCAGGTTGAGCCCGCGCATCGCGGCGACCATGCCGGTGTTGGACGACTGCGTCACGGCGTAGACGTTCTCGCAGCCCGCCTCGAGCGCCAGCCCCACCAGGCGGTTCAGCAGCTCCGAGCCGATGCCGCGGCGCTGCCAGTCGTCCTCGACGAGCAGCGCCACCTCGGTCTCGTCGCCGTCCCACAGCAGGTGGCCGAGGGCGACGAGCCGGCCGGACGCCGTCTCGACGGCGAGTGTGCGGCCGAACCGGGGGCTCAGCAGGTGGTTCAGGTAGTTGCCGGCGTCCCCGACCGGGCCGTGGTACCGCAGGCCGAGGGTCCGCTCCGAGCAGCGCTCGTGCATGGCCCGGGCCGCCTCCAGGTCCTCCTGGTCCGCCCGGCGGACCGTGATCTCGTTGCCCTCGGGGAGGGTCAGGACGTCCTGGCTGCGCGGAATGCGCGGGCCGAGGCGGGCGTCCAGCTCCACGAGGGCGCGGGCGCGGGCGAACTCGGTCGGCGTGAACGGCAGGTACGGCCGCTCGATGGTGAGGGCGCCACCGTGGGGGTCGCGCAGCCGCATCACGGTGTCCCGGTCCTCCAGGGCGCCCTCCACCGGTGCCGTCGCCCCGGTGGGGCGGCCGGTCGGGGAGACGGCGGGCAGCGAGTGGATCGTGCACCGGCCGAGCAACTGGCGCAGCGCCAGCGGCAGTTCGGCGGCGTCCAGCGCGGTACGGGTGGCCAGTCCCAGCACCCGCGCCGGGGTGTCCACCAGGTCGTGCGCGTCGGCCCGCTCGGTCCAGGTGCCGGTGCCGCCCGCCGCCGCGACCTCCCGCGCCAGCGTCGCAGCCTGGAGCGAGGCGGGAGCCCGCAGCAGGAACTCGTCGACCGTGCCGTCGGCCAGCGGGTGCGTCTGCAGGGTCAGGATGTCCACGTGCAGGTTCGCCAGCGCCGTGCACAGCGCGGCCAGGCTGCCGGGCTCGTCGCGGACGGTGGTCCGCATCCGCCACAGGGCCGTCCCGGCCGTCGCGTCGCGGCCCGTGGCGGTCGCCGCCAAGCCGCCGCCGGTATCGGGGACGGCCGGCGGGGCATGGCCGTGGCGGCGTGCCCACCAGGTGTGGAACACCGCCGTGGCGACCAGGGCGACTGCCGACACGGCGAGGAGGTAGGGCCCGTCGGGGCCGTGCGCGACGGTGTTGGCCACCGCGTCCGCGACGGCCACGGCGGTGAACAGGGCGGCCAGCTCGACGAGGTCCCGCCGCCAGTGGTGGTGACGGCGGCGGTTCTTGACGGGAGTCGCATCAGTCATGGCTTCACTGTGACCCAGTGGTGTTGCGCGATCACAAACGCTTTGTGACTGATGGGTTAAGCGTGCACCTGGTCGCTTAAGTCCGGTTTTCAACCGTACGAGCCTCCCGGCGCGCTCCCGGCTCACCGGCCGGCCAGGCCCGCCCGGGCGCCCGCCCTCCGTTCCCGGCCGGGCGGCCGGACTCAGTTCCGCTGGGCGAGCGCCATCAGCCGTACGCCCCGCGCGATCTCGGCCGGCGCCAGGTGGGCGTAGCCGAGCACCAGCCGGACGTCCGCGTCGTCGGGCCGCGCCGACCCGTACTCGCTGAGCGGCCGCAGCGCCACGCCCGCCCGGGCGGCCCGCGCCAGGAACACCGCCTCCGGCGCGCCCGGCGCACAACGTCCCGGCACGCGCGCGATGACGTGGAGACCGGCCGCGATGCCGCTCACCTCCGTACCGGGAAGGTGCTCCGCCAGAGCGGCGATGAGCGCGTCCCGCCGCTCCCGGTAGGCGCGCCGGCAGCGACGCAGGTGGCGGTCGTAGCCCCCGCTCGTGACGAAGTGGGCGAGCACGGCCTGGTCGAGCGACGGATTGCCCAGGTCCATGGTGCGCTTGCGCTCGACGACCTCGTCGGCGAGCGCGTCGGGGACCAGCATCCAGCCCAGCCGCAGCCCGGGCGCCAGGGACTTGCTGACCGAGCCGGTGTACACGACGCGCTCGGGGTCGAGGCCCTGGAGCGCGCCCACCGGAGCGCGGTCGTAGCGGAAGTCGCCGTCGTAGTCGTCCTCGATGAGGTAGCCGTCCACCGCGCGCGCCCAGTCGAGGAGACCGGCGCGGCGCCGGGCGGAGTAGCCGATCCCCGAGGGGAACTGGTGGGCGGGGGTGGTGACCACGGCCCGCAGCCCGGACGCGGCCAGCGGCGCCGGGGCGAGCCCCTCCGCGTCCAGCGGCAGGGGCACGGTGCGCAGCCCCGCCGAGGCGAAGAGCGCGGTGGGTTCCGGGCTGCCCGGGTCCTCGACGCCCAGGGCCCGCAGACCCCGGGCGCGGAGCACGAAGCCGAGCAGCGTCATCGCCTGCGACACGCCCGAGCACACCACCACCCGCTCCGGGTCGGCCACCACCCCGCGCCGTCGGGCCAGCAGCGCGGCCAGCGCCGTCCGCAGCTCCGGCAGCCCGCGCGGGTCGGGGTACCCCAGCGCCCGGTGCGGCAGCCGGGACAGGGCGGCCTTCTGCGCGGCCCCCCAGGCGGTACGGGGGAACAGCGACAGGTCCGGTGTGCCGGGACGGAAGTCGACCAGGGCGCCCGCCGTCCCCGGGGCCAGGTCCCGCGCGACGGGCACGGCCCGCCGCACCGCGTCGCCCACCCAGGTGCCGGCGCCCCGGTCGCTGCGGAGGTAGCCCTCGGCCGTCAACTGCTCGTACGCCTCGGTCACGAGCCCCCGGGAGACCCCGAGGTCGGCCGCCAGCTCCCGGCTCGACGGCAGCCGTGTCCCGGCCGCGAGCCGCCCTGACCTGACCGCGTCGCGCAGCGCCGACTGGAGCATCCGGCCCCGCCGCCTGGGCGGCGCCGCGACCGCCGGCACCAGCAGCTCCCAGGCGCCCCCGCCCCACTCGTCCGTCATGCTCCCGACCTTAAGGCGCCTGACGGACGGGCGTCCCCGGACCCGTCCCGGAGCCCCCGCCCCGCGAAGTGGTCCCCGAACCCGGGGGGAAAGTGGCCCTCAACGGGACCACCGCCCCCGCCTAGCGTCGACTCCATGAACCCCAACCGGATCCGCGGCATGTCGCTCGCGGCCTTCGCCTGTGTCCTCGTCGGAGCGTCCTTCACCGCCAACAGCGTGCTCGGCGACTATCCGTACGCGGGAGGGCAGGCGATCCGCTACGGCCTGGCCCTCCTCCTGCTGCTGCCACTCGTGGGACGGGGCGCGGCCACCGCCGTACGGGCGCTGACGCCCCGCCAGTGGGGGCGGGTCGCGGTGCTCGCCGCAGTGGGGATGGTCGGGTTCAACCTGGCGGTCCTCGCCGCCGAGCGCACCGCGGAACCCGCCATCCCCGGCGTGTTCGTCGGCTGCGCGCCCGTGGTGGTCGCCGTGCTGGTGCCCGCAATCGACGGTCGGCGGCCCACCCGGCCGGTGCTGTACGGGGCGCTCCTCGTCGCCGCCGGGGCGTTCACCGTGCAGGGCTGGGGGCGTACCGACCTGGCGGGGATCGCCTGGTCGGTGGGGGCCCTGGTGGGCGAGGTCGGCTTCGCCGTCCTGGCCGTCCCGGTCCTGAAGCCGCTCGGCCCCAAGCTGCTGTCGGCCACCGTGTGCTGCGTCGCCGCGCTCGAGTCGGCCGTCGCGGGGCTGCTGATGGACGGCACCGCCATGATGCGCGTACCGACCGGGCAGGAGACGGTCGCGCTGCTGTGGCAGGCGGCGGTCGTCACGGTCGTCGGGTTCGTCTGCTGGTACATGGGCGTCCAGCGGATCGGGGCCGAGCGCGCGACCCTGTTCTCCGGGCTCATCCCGGTGTCCGCGGCGATGACCGCGCCCCTCGTCGCCACCGGGTCCTACGGACTCGCCCAGGGCGTCGGCAGCGCACTGGTCGGCGCGGGCGTCGCGCTCGGCTCGGGCGTCCTCGGGCGGCGCACCCCCACCCCCTCGACGGCTCCGCTCCACGAGAACGACCCGCTCCGCGCGGACCTCCCGCCGGTGCGGCGGCAGCCGGTCGCCGACGCCCCGCGCGAGGGCGACGACCGGCCCGGGGACGGTGTACGCGCGCGGGACCTCACGGCCGGCGACCGGCGTCCCGCGCGGGCCGGTGGCCCCGCGCGGACCGAACGCCCCGGAGGCCGGCACGTGGGATGACCACCGGACGCCGCGTCACCGCCGACGGCCCCCGGGCGAAAGCGAGTCGGGGGGCGGGCCGCCCGGGTCGCGGCGCGTGGCGCATGATGGGGCGGTGGCAACGGACATGGGGACAGCACCCGGCACGGACGCCGACGACACCGCCGGGCTCTTCGAGGCGCACCGGCCCGTCCTGACCGGGGTGGCCTACCGGATGCTCGGCCGCGTCGCCGACGCCGAGGACGTGGTGCAGGAGGCGTGGCTGCGCTGGTCCGCCGCCGAGCGCTCGGACATCCGCGAGCCCCGCGCCTACCTCGTGCGCGTCACCACCCGGCTCGCCATCGACCGGCTCCGCCAGGCGCAGGCCCGCCGCGAGGCGTACATCGGCCCCTGGCTCCCCGAGCCGGTCGTCACCGACTTCGGCCCGACTGTCCCCGACACCGCCGAGCGCGCGGTGCTCGCCGACTCCGTGTCGCTCGCCGTCCTGGTCGTCCTGGAGACCCTCTCCCCGCTGGAGCGGGCGGTGTTCGTGCTGCGCGAGGCCTTCGGCTTCCCGTACGGGGAGATCGCGGCCACCCTCGACCGGTCGGAGGCCGCCGTACGGCAACTCGCGGGCCGGGCCCGCCGCCATGTGGACGAGGGCAGGCCCCGCTACGCCGTCGACCCGGCGGAGCGTCGTGACCTGACCGAACGCTTCCTCGCCGCGGCGGCCGGCGGCGACCTGGAGGGGCTGCTGGCGCTGCTCGCCCCCGACGTACGGCTCATCAGCGACAGCGGCGGCAAGGCCAAGGCACCGCTGCGCGTCATGGAGACCGCCGACAAGATCGGCCGGTTCATGTGCGCCGTCGCCGCAGGGACCACCGCGGGCGCCGCGTTCCGCACCGTCGAGGTCAACGGCGCTCCCGCCGTGCTCGTCCTGGCCGGCGGGGACCCCGAGACGCTGCTTCAGGTCGATGTCGCGGACGGCCGGATCCAGCGCATCTACATCGTGCGGAATCCGGACAAACTCTCTTCTCTCCGGCCCTGACCCGCGCAAGAGAACATCGCCGGGCCCCGCGTCCCTCCGGACGCGGGGCCCCTCTCATGCGCCCGTGGCCTGCGCGAACAGCCTGTGAACGCTCCGCGACAGGGGTCGACTCCGCAGCGTGACCGGCCGACGATTGGTCTTGACCAAGGGTGTGTGCCGTCCTATGGTCGCAGGGGTTAGTGCAGGAACCTTTAATAAACAAGGCACGGAAAGCCGCCGGGAGTCCGGCGATTGCGGAGGATCAGGGTGGGGACCACGCAGCTGGAATCGGTGCCGGAGCCCAAGTACTGGCACCTGAAGACCGTGATCGGCGAAGCACTGGACACGGATTTCTCCGTGGGGGAGATCCTGCCCAACGAGCGTGAACTGGCCGCCCGTTTCGGCGTCGCCCGCGCCACGCTCCGTCAGGCGCTGGAGCAGCTGGAGCTGGAGGGCCGCCTCCAGCGCCGCCGAGGTGTCGGCACCACCGTCGCACCGCCCCGCGTGGGCGTGGACGTCTCCACCACGCAGGCGCAGTGGCCCGGCGCCGGCGAGGAGACCTGGCAGCCCGTCGACTGCGCGCTGGCCGCCCCGCCCGCCGCGGTGGCCCGCCTCCTCGACCTCGACCGGGGCGCCGACGAGCCGGTGCACACCGTGCGGCGGCTGCGCGTGACGCATGGTCAGGCCGTCGCCGCCGAGCAGCTGTACGTCCCCGCCCGCTCGGTGCCGGACCTCACCGCCATCGACGCCCCGTCGGGACCGGCCCGCGCCCGCGGCGTACTGCGCGAACTGCAGCGGCTCACCCTGGAGGGCCAGGACCGCGCCGTGGAGCTCGGCTCCGCCCGCGCGGACGACGCCAGGGAGCTCGACCGGCTGCCCGGCGCGCCCGTCCTTGTCGTCACCACCCGGTACCTGACGGACGGCCGCACCGCCGCCGTCTCCGTCGCCACCTACCGGGCCGACACCTGCCGCCTGACCTTCGGGGACGCCGGCGACTTCGGCATCGCCTCCTGACCCGCCCCCCGGCCGTGCCCGGCCCGTCGTTCAGCGGCGGGCCGTCACCGTACCCTCGACCGCGAACAGCTGCTCCTCCACGTGGTCGAGCGCCAGCCGCAGCGCACCCGTCGCCACCGCCGCCTCGCCCAGCAGCGACAGCGCCACCCGGGGCGGGCGCAGACAGAACCGCGCCAGCTCGTCCCGCAACGGCTGGAGCACCCCGTCCAGCCCCGCCGCCCAGCCGCCGACCACCACCAGCTCGGGATCGAGCGCCAGCACCAGTGCCGCCACGTCGTGCACCAGCCGCTGGATGAAACGGTCCACCGCCGCCCGGGCCCGCGCGTCCCCCTTCCGGGCCAGCGCGAACACCTCCGCCACCGCCTGCTCGTCCAGCGGGTGCAGGGGCTCGTCCGTGGTCGACAGCAGTGTCTCCGGCGTCGCGCCCTGCCCCAGCAGGTGCAGCGCGCCGATCTCCCCGGCCGCCCCGCCGAACCCCCGGTGCAGCCGCCCGCCGATCAGCGAACCGGCCCCGGGACTCAGCCCGGCGAGCACGAAGACGATGTCGTCCGAATCGGTCGCCGCGCCCTTCCACTGCTCGGCCACCGCCGCCGCGTTGGCGTCGTTCTCGACCAGCACCGGGCACCTGAACGACCGCCGCAGCCGCTCGCCCAGCGCCAGCCCCGTCCAGCCGGGCAGCGCCGTGCCGAGCCGTACGGTCCCGTCCGCCTCCACGATCCCGGGCGTCCCGACGCCCACCGCCCGCAGGCTGCCGCGCGCGACTCCGGTGCGCCGCAGCACGTCCGCCACCACGGCCCGTACCCGCTCCAGCCGCTCGTCCGCCGACGCCGTCTCCTGCACCGCCCGGGAACCGGCGCCGATGATCCGCCCGTCCAGCCCCGACATCAGGGCCGCCACCCGGTGCGGACCGATCTCGATGCCCAGCAGATGGCCCGCCTCCGCGCGGAACCGGAACCGCCGCGCCGGCCGCCCCTGCCGCCTGGCCTCGCCCTCCTCGGGCGCCGCCTCGACCACCAGACCCGTACCGATAAGCCCCTCGACCACCCCTTCGACGGTCGGCCGGGACAGCCCGGTGATCCGGGTGAGGTCGGTGAGCGTGCGCGCGTCGGCGCCCCGCAGCGCATGGAGTACCACCGCGGAATTGATCCGTCGCAACAGCGACGGGTC
Organism: Streptomyces sp. NPDC045701; assembly: GCF_056432045.1. Taxonomy (NCBI): domain Bacteria; kingdom Bacillati; phylum Actinomycetota; class Actinomycetes; order Kitasatosporales; family Streptomycetaceae; genus Streptomyces; species Streptomyces sp. NPDC045701. The sequence goes on from NZ_JBWKJV010000006.1 coordinate 79,912, forward strand.
CCCGCCGGTCAGCCGGCTCACCGTGTGTCCTCCCAGCTAGAACGCATGTCTGCCGGATGGTACTCAATGACCCGGCCGGGTTGTCACACCCCTCGCCCGGGGCCGGCGCCGGCGACCCCGGGGACGGGCCCCTCGCGGGCACCTGACGGAACGCCAATTGTCAGTGGCGGGGGCTTTACTGGAGCCATGACCACCGCACGGCATCTGGCGACGATCGATCAGCTGCGCTCCCGCCCCTTCCCGCGGGAGTCCGGCGGAACGGGCACGGGCCACAGCGGGATCGGTTACCACCTCGTCGAACTCACCACGAGCGAGGACTTCTGGGCGGACGACGGTACGCGACGCGAGAGCGTCGAGGACCAGTACGAGGCGGAGCGGGACGCCCTCGCGGTGCTGCTCACGGCCCGCTGGGGGGAACCGCAGGTGTTCAGCCTGTGGTCGGTGCTCGACCGGCGCTGGTCCGGCGAGGAGATACCCGAGCCGTGGGACGCGCTCAGCCGGTCCGTGCCGGACGTCCACCTCTGGCGGGCGGACGGGCACTGGATAGTCCTGGGCGTCTCCCAGTGGGACAAGGAGCTGCCCTTCCAGCTGGTCGCCGCCGTCACGGAGATCGACCCGCCCTGAGCGGCCGGCCCGCCGCCGGAGCCCGCGCCGTGACGGGCGCACCGCCGGGACCCGGTACGGCGGGACCGCCGGCGCGACGGGCGGGCCCGGCATCGTGACCGAGCCGCCGCACGGCGACCGTCCGCTACCCGCGCTCCTCCCGCGCCGCCTCCCGCAGCCGGGCGAACTCCTCCGCCATGGTCTCCAGCGTCCAGTGCGCGTTCAGCCCGCTGGGGTTGGGCAGCGCCCAGATCCGGGTGTCGCCGATCGTCCGTTCCTGCGGCCCGATCCGCGCCTTGGGGTCCTGAAAGGCCGTCCGGTACGCGGTGATCCCCGCCACCGCCAGCCAGCGCGGGCGCAGCCGCTCCACCTTGAGCGCCAGCAGCCGGCCGCCCTCGCGGAACTCCTCGTCACTCAGCTCGTCGGCCCGCGCGCTCGCCCGCGCGACGACGTTGGTGATGCCGAGCCCGTACGTCAGGAGCTCCTCCTGCTCGGACGGACGCAATTGCCGCGGGGTGAAACCGGAGCGGTGCAGCACCGGCCAGAAGCGGTTGCCGGGCCGGGCGAAGTGGTGCCCCGTCGCGGCGGACATCAGGCCGGGGTTGATGCCGCAGAACAGTACGGACAGGCCGCCCGCGATCACATCGGGGACGATGCGGTCGCGGGCGGCCCGGAGTTCCTGAGGTGTCATACGGGTCGTGTGCCCCGGGTCAGAGGATCGCACCCGGCGCGTAGGCGGCGGCCTCCGGGTGCTGCTTGGCGATCTCCTCGATCCGGGCGACCACCGCACCGACCTGGTCGGCGGCGGCACCCGTGAACGACAGCTTGTCCGCCATCGCCGCGTCGAGCTGCGCCCGGTCCAGCGGCAGCCGCTCGTCGGCGGCGAGCTTGTCGAGGAGCTCGTTGCGCTCGGCACCCCGCTCCCGCATGGCCAGCGCCGACGCGACCGCGTTCTCCTTGATGGCCTCGTGCGCCACCTCGCGGCCCACCCCGGCACGCACCGACGCCATCAGCACCTTCGTGGTGGCGAGGAACGGCAGGTAGCGGTCGAGCTCCCGGGCGACGACCGCCGGGAAGGCACCGAACTCGTCCAGCACCGTGAGGAACGTCTCCAGCAGCCCGTCCAGCGCGAAGAACGCGTCGGGCAGCGCCACGCGCCGGACCACCGAGCACGACACGTCGCCCTCGTTCCACTGGTCGCCCGCCAGCTCGCCGGTCATCGACGCGTAGCCGCGCAGAATGACCATCAGGCCGTTGACGCGCTCGCAGGAGCGGGTGTTCATCTTGTGCGGCATCGCGGAGGAGCCGACCTGGCCGGGCTTGAAGCCCTCGGTGACCAGTTCGTGCCCGGCCATCAGCCGGATCGTCTTCGCCAGCGACGAGGGCGCCGCCGCCAGCTGGACCAGCGCGGTGACGACCTCGTAGTCGAGGGAGCGCGGGTAGACCTGGCCGACCGAGGTGAAGGCGTGGGCGAAGCCCAGGTGGCCGGCGATCCGCTGCTCCAGCTCCGCCAGCTTCGCGGCGTCGCCGCCCAGCAGGTCCAGCATGTCCTGCGCGGTGCCGACCGGGCCCTTGATGCCGCGCAGCGGGTAGCGGCCCAGCAGCTCCTCCAGCCGCGCGTACGCCACCAGCAGCTCGTCCGCCGCGGTCGCGAAACGCTTGCCGAGCGTCGTGGCCTGGGCGGCGACGTTGTGCGAGCGCCCCGCCATGACCAGCTCGCCGTACTCGCCCGCCAGCTTGCCCAGCCGGGCCAGCACGGCCACCGTGCGGTCGCGCATCAGCTCCAGCGACAGCCGGATCTGCAGCTGCTCGACGTTCTCGGTGAGGTCGCGCGAGGTCATGCCCTTGTGGACCTGCTCGTGGCCCGCCAGCGCGTTGAACTCCTCGATCCGCGCCTTCACGTCATGGCGGGTGACCTTCTCGCGCTCCGCGATCGACGCCAGGTCGACCTGGTCGAGGACCCGCTCGTAGTCGGCGAGCGCGCCCTCCGGCACCTCGATCCCGAGGTCCCGCTGGGCACGCAGCACCGCGAGCCACAGTTGGCGCTCCAGCTTCACCTTCTGCTCGGGGGACCACAGGACGGCAAGCTCCGCGGAGGCGTAGCGGCCGGCCAGGACGTTGGGGATGCGAGGCTTCGCAGACACAGCAGTCACATGACCGGATTCTACTGGCGGTTTGTGCAGGTCGGCGCCGCGGCCCGGATTGTGGCTTGCTACGAAGGCGCCTCCGCCGGCTCGCGCCCGCGCCGCTACGGCAGCGAGACCTCGTCGTCGAGGAGGTACGGCAGCAGTTCGGGCCGCTTGGCCGGCCGTCCGTCGCCGGAGGACCGGCCGGTCAGCCGCCGCCCTATCCAGGGGCCCAGGTGCTGCCGGGCGAACCGGACGTCGCCGATCCGCCGGGCCAGCCAGGCGGTCGGCACCGTCGGCGGCAGCGGCGCCCGCCAGTCCTCCTCCGCGTCCAGGCCCAGGGCCTGCCACACGGCCTCGGCCACCCGCCGGTGGCCCTCCGCCGTCAGATGCAGCCGGTCCAGGTCCCACAGCCGGGGGTCGCCCATGACCTCGGCGCCGTACAGGTCGACGACGAGGGCGCCGTGCCGGGCCGCCAGGTCCTCGATGTACGCGAAGAGCTCCTCCATGCGGGGGCGGAAGCGCTCCATGACCGGGCCGTTGCGGCCGGGGCTGCGCATCAGCACCAGCTGCCCGCAGGAGGGGGCCAGCCGCTCCACGGCCTCCTCCAGCAGGCCGCGCACCCGGCCCATGTCGCACTTCGGGCGCAGGGTGTCGTTCAGCCCGCCGACCAGGGTGACGACGTCCGCCTTCATGGCCGCCGCCAGGTCCACCTGCTCGTCGACGATCTGGCCGATCAGCTTGCCGCGCACGGCGAGGTTGGCGTACCGGAAACCGGGCGCACGCGCGGCGAGGCGGGCCGCCAGCAGGTCGGCCCAGCCGCGGTAGGAACCGTCGGGCAGGAGGTCGGACATGCCCTCGGTGAAGCTGTCGCCGACCGCGACAAAACTGTTGTAGGTGGCATTCATCTCCATGGCGGAGCGATCGTATCGCGTAGGGCCGGCGGGTCCGCAGGGGACCGGAGGGGGAGGGCGAACACCGAGGAGCGAGGCACTGAACGGGCGCCGGCCGAGGCGCCCGCCCCTCTGCCGACCGCCATCGACACGTGCGCCGACGACGCGCCCGGCCCCGACGCCGCCGTGCGGTGGACGGGGCACACGGCGTACCCGCTGGACCGTCTCGCCCCCACCGACCGGCGCCGCCTGGACGCGCTCTTCCGGCAGGCGGCGCGCTGCGCGAGCCGGACGGACCGTGGCGGGAGGCGCTTCCGCGCGTCCCGTCCGGGCTCGGTATGGACGAGGGGCACCAGCGGTACCGCGACGCCGTCGAGGACCATGCCCGGCGCTTCGCGGAGGCGCTGCGCGGCGCCGACCCCGCGACCCCGGTCCCCACCTGCCCCGGCTGGACCGTCGCCGCCATCGAAGGCACCGCCGGTGAACCGCTGCTTCTCGCCCACGGGCGGTACGGCGCGGGCGACCGGCGGTTCACCGTCTCCGGGGACCGCGGAGTCGTCACCGCCTGGACCTCCGCGACCGCCTTCCAGGGAGCCTCCGGAAAGTGTCGGCGTCCGCCCGAAGCGCGTCGCGGGCCAGGCGAGACTTCACGGACACCACCTAGCCGGCCGGGCGGCCCACCAGCTCCCGCAGGACGTCCTCCATGGTGACGAGACCGGCCAGCCTGCCGTCGTCGTCCAGCACGGCCGCCAGGTGCGTGCGGCTGCGCCGCATCGCGGTCAGGACGTCGTCCAGCGGTGTGGCCGCCCGGACCCGGGCGATCGGGCGCATCGCCGACACCGGGAAGGGCAGGTCGCGCGGTGTCGCGTCCAGGGCGTCCTTGACGTGCAGGTAGCCCAGGATCCGCTGGGTGGAGTCGACCACCGGGAAGCGGGAGAACCCGGACTCGGCGGCCAGCGCCTCCAGTTCCGCGGGCGTGGTGCCGACCCGGGCGTACAGCACCCGCTCCACCGGCATCACCACGTCGCGGACCGGACGGCGCCCCAGCTCCAGGGCGTCGTGCAGCCGCTCGGCCGCCCGGCCGTCCAGCAGGCCGGCGTCACCGGCGTCGGTGACCATCCGCGCCAGCTCGTCGTCCGAGAAGGTGGCCGACACCTCGTCCCGCGTCTCCACCCGCATCAGCTTCAGCAGGGCGTTGGCGAACGCGTTGATCGTGAAGATCACCGGCTTCAGCGCCCGCGCCAGCGCCACCAGCGGCGGGCCGAGCAGCAGCGCCGTGCGCGTCGGTTCGGCCAGGGCGATGTTCTTCGGCACCATCTCGCCCAGCAGCATGTGCAGGTACGTGGCCAGCGACAGCGCGATCACGAACGAGATCGGGTGCACCAGCCCGTGCGGCATGCCGACCGTGTCGAACACCGGCTCCAGCAGATGGGCGATGGCGGGCTCGGCGACCACGCCCAGCACCAGGGTGGACAGCGTGATGCCGAGCTGCGCCGCCGCGAGCAGCGCCGAGACGTGCTCCAAGCCCCAGATGACGCTGAGCGCCCGCCGGTTCCCGGCCTCCGCCTCGGGCTCGATCTGACTGCGGCGCACGGAGATCATGGCGAACTCCGCGCCGACGAAGAAGGCGTTGACCACCAGCGTCAGCAGGCCGATCAGCAACTGGATCGCGGTCATCGGCCGGCCTCCCCGCCCTGGTGCGCGCCGCTCCGGCGCGTCCCGCCCTCGCGGGTCCGGCGTCCGCCGGCGCCGCTCGCATGCCCGTCTCCGTCTCCGTCGCGGTCCGCGTCCGGGCCGCCCGCCGGGGCGTGCAGCATCACCCGCGCGGCGCGGCGTCCGGAGGCGTCGACCACGTCGAGCAGCCAGCCGTCCACGGCGACGCTGTCGCCGACGGCCGGGATGCGGCCCAGCTCGGTCGCGACGAGCCCGGCGAGGGTCTCGTACGGGCCGTCCGGCACACGCAGCCCGATCGTCTCCAGCTGGTCGGTCCGGGCGGCGCCGTCCGCGGACCACAGGGCCCGCCCGTCGGCGTCCTCGCCGGCCTTGGCCAAATCCGGCGTCTCGTGCGGGTCGTGCTCGTCGCGGACCTCGCCGACCACTTCCTCGACGATGTCCTCCAGCGTCACGACCCCGGCCGTGCCGCCGTACTCGTCTATGACGACGGCCATCGTCGTCTTGCCGGACAGCCGGTCCAGCAGCCGGTCCACGGTCAGCGACTCCGGTACGAGCAGCGGCTCGCGGAGGATCTCCGCGACCGGCTTGCGGTGCCGCTGCCCGGCCGGAACCGTCAGGACGTCCTTGATGTGCGCGATGCCGATGACCGAGTCCAGGCTGTTGCGGTAGACGGGGAAGCGGGACAGGCCGGTCGCGCGGGTCGCGTTCGCGACGTCCTCGGCGGTGGCCTGCGCCTCCAGGGCGGTGACCTGGACGCGCGGCGTCATGACGTTCTCCGCGGTCAGCTCCGCCAGGTTCAGCGTGCGGACGAACAGCTCGGCGGTGTCCGGCTCCAGGGCGCCCGCCCGCGCCGAGTGGCGGGCCAGTGCCACCAGCTCCTGCGGGCTGCGCGCCGAGGCCAGCTCCTCGGCCGGCTCCATGCCGAGCCGGCGCACGATCCGGTTGGCCGTGTTGTTGAGGTGGCCGATCAGCGGCCTGAACGCGGCGGTGAAGATCCGCTGCGGCGTGGCGACGACCTTGGCGACCCCGAGCGGCGAGGAGATGGCCCAGTTCTTCGGGACGAGTTCGCCGACGACCATCAGGACGACCGTCGACAGCGCCGTGCCGAGGACCAGCGCGACCGAGGACGCGACGGACGACGACAGGCCGACGGCCTGGAGCGGGCCGCGGATGAGCTTGGCGATGGACGGCTCGGACAGCATGCCGACGACCAGGTTGGTGACGGTGATGCCGAGCTGGGCGCCGGAGAGCTGGAAGGTGAGGGACCGGACGGCCTTGAGCGCGCCGGCCGCCCCGCGCTCACCCCGCTCGACGGCCCGTTCGAGTTCAGAGCGCTCGACGGTCGTCAGCGAGAACTCGGCCGCGACGAACGCGCCGCACGCGAGCGAGAGCAACAGCGCCACCAGGAGCAGGAGCACTTCGGTCATCGGTTCACCTCCGTTCCATGATCGGCCACGGAGGGGACGGACGCGCGATCTCGGCTACGGCTACTACTGGGAGGCTCGCCCATGGGCGGACGCTCACACCTTCCGATCGGGGGGTATCTGGCCCATCCATGGTAAAGGATCAGCAAAGCGGTCACGTGGTGGGCGGATCGAGGGGGCCTGACCCACCGGCTCCACTCGGGCTGGGCGGAGTAGCCCGCCGCCCGCCAGGTGTGGTGCGCGAGCTCGCCGCGATCCAGGACCTGGCGTCGGCGCGCCGCCCGCCGCGCCGTAATCCCGGCCGACCAGCCGTTCCGCGCCGTCCCGGTCGTCGCTGATGGACGACCCCGCCGGGGTCTTGCTGGTGCTAGCACTGCCGCGCTAGCGTGGTGGGGTGGCGAAGACCCAGCTGAACGTACGCGTGGACGAGGTCACCGCCGAGGCCGCCCGCCGCCGGGCGCGACAGCGGGGCGTCAGCGTGAACCGGTACATCGAGGAGCTCGTCCAGCAGGACGCGGGCGAGGCGGGCCGCGCCTTCGTGGAGGCCGCGGCCGACTTCATGAAGCGGTACGAGTCCGTCTTCGCCGAGGAGTTCGGCGCCCCGGACCGCGGTGCGCCCGGCGAGCGATGACCCACACGACGAAGGCGGGCGCACCGCTCGGATGAACCTCTCGATCGACCTCGCCTGGCTCCTCATGGTCGCCGAGCAGCAGACCCCGGGAGACCCGCGCGTCACGGACTGGGGCGCGCTGGTGGCCGCCGTGAGCCGGCACGAGGCGGAGATCTTCGGCGTCCCCGTCTACGGCGACCCGCACGCCCGGGCCGCCGCGCTGCTCCAACTACTGCTGCACGTGCCCGCGCTGGAGCACTCCAACGCCATGTACGCCTCCGCCGTCGCGTATGGCTACCTCGTCGCCTCCGGACTGGACGTCGCCACGTCCCCCGAGCGGGTCAGGGACCTCGCCCGGCTCGTCAAGTCGGGCGAGGCGGACGTCCGGGCCATCGCCGCCGAGCTGCGCCGCTGGAGCCGCTGACCCCACCCGCCACCGGCCGCCGCGTCCCTGCCCGGTGCGAGGGAGCCGGGAGCGGCGCCGCCTGCTCCTCCGGCACCGGCCGCCGCCTCAAGGCGATCGGCCGGTGCCGGAACGCCCACACCCACCGCGCACCGTCAGTGCACGGACAACCCGCCGTCGACGAACAGCGCCTGCCCGGTGACGTACGCCGAGGCGGCGCTCGCCAGGAACACCGCCGCGCCCGCGAAGTCGTCCGCCAGCCCGTTGCGCCCGACCATCGTCCGCGCGGCCAGCGCCGCGACCGTCTCCGGATCCTTCTGGAGCCGGGCGTTGAGAGGGGTCAGCACGAAGCCGGGCACCAGCGTGTTGGCCGTGACACCGTGGGGCGACCAGGCCTCCGCCTGGGAACGGGCCAGCGACTCCAGGCCGCCCTTCGACACCCCGTACACCCCGCTCCGGACGAATGCCCGGTGCGCCTGCTGCGAGGTGACGTGGATGATCCGCCCGAAACCCCGCTCGGCCATGCCCGGCCCGAAACGCTCACCCAGCAGGAAGGGGGCCTCCAGGTTGACCGCCATCGTGGCGTCCCAGACGTCCTCGCCCACCTCGCCCATCGGCGGCCGGAGGTTGATCCCGGCGCTGTTCACGAGGATGTCGGGCTCGCCGTACACCCCGGCCGCCTCCTCCGCCGCCGCCCGCACCCCGGCACGGGTGGAGAGGTCGCCGCTCACCCACGCGGCCCGGCAGCCGTCCGCCAGCAACTCCTCGACCGTGGCCGCCAGCTCCGCCTCCCGCCGGGCGACGATCACCACGCTCGCCCCGGCCCGGGCGAGCGCGCCCGCGACGGCCCGGCCGATGCCGGAGCTGCCGCCCGTCACCAGGGCGACGCGGCCGTCCAGCGAGAACAGGTGCGAAAGATAGGGGTGCGCGTTCATGACCGCACACTAGTGCGCCCGGCCCACCCGGCCCGAGCCCGGGGGACGCTCAGTCCGGTCGCCGCGCCACGCCGATCACGCAGGGCGAGGCCGGTGTCGCGGGGCCGCTCTCCGGAATCCTCATCCGGCGGTACGTGACGATCTCGAACCCCGCCGCCGCGATCGCGGCCAGCGGGTCGCGGGCCGTGTGACAGCCCCCGAACAGCTGCGGCCACACCGTGCGGTCGAGCGTCCGCTGCACCGTCGCCAGGGCGCGCCCCTCGCCCACCCCGTGCTCGAAGAACCGCAGCTCACCGCCCGGCCGCAGCACCCGCCGCAGCTCCGCCAGCGCCCGCGGCAGGTCCCGCACCGTGCACAGCACCAGCGACGCGACCGCCGCGTCGAAGCCCTCGCTCCTCACCGGCAGCGCCTCCGCCACCCCCGGCACCACGTCCACCGGCACCTCGGCGCGCGACCCCGCGGTCGCGGCCAGCTGCCGCAGCAGCCGCTCCGGTTCGACCGCGACGACCTCCGACACGGTGCCCGGGTAGTGCGCGAAGTTCAGCCCGTTGCCCGCGCCGACCTCGATGACCCGGCCGGAGAGCCCGGCCAGCAGCTCGCGCCGGTGCGCGGCGACCCCGCCCCTCGCGTCCATGGCCACGCTCATACGGGCGTAGCACCGGGCGAACAGCGGATGGTGGACGGTGTCCCGCATCGCGGACCTCCGGGGAGAGGGGGTCGAAGGGGAGCAGCCCCGGGGGAGTGGAGCCAGGGCCGGACACCGACAGTGTCCCCCCGTCAGCCCGCCACGAAGCAGAACTCGTTGCCCTCCGGGTCGCGCAGCACCTGGAAGTCGCCCTGTTCGTCCGTCACGACGCCCCCGACCCGCTCCGCGCCGAGCCGGACCGCCTCGTCGGTGGCGTCCGCCACGGCGCCGGCCGCCAGATCCAGATGGAGCCGGTTCTTCGCGGCCTTGCCCTCCGGGACGCGCTGGAAGGCCACCCGTACGAAACCGGGGGGCTCCACGTACGACCAGTCGGCACTCCGGTCCACCGGCTCGCCGCCCAGCAGCGCGGCCCAGAAACGCACCAGCGCCGCCGGGTGGGCGCAGTCGAACACGATTTCGCTGACGACAGCACGCACGATCAGCAGCCCACGGCGGCGGCGAACGCCGACGCGTCCCACGTGCCGCCGAGCGGCGGGGCGAGCCACCCCGCCGCGCGCTCCCGGAAGGCGTCCGGCGCCAGCGCCCCCGCGCCCCGGGGCACCGCGCCGAGCAGGGGCGCGCCCGCCACCTCGGGGAGGTCCGCGAGGTTGCAGCGCTCCGCGAGGCCCGGCTCGTCCGGCCAGTCGCCCACGACCACACCGGCCTGCACCAGCCCGCGCGCCCGCAGCGCCTCGGCGGTGAGCGTCACCATGTTGAGCGTGCCGAGCCCGGCGGGCGCCACCACCAGCACGGGGGCGTCCAGCAGTACGGCCGCGTCGGCGAGCGTGCCGCCCTCCTCGTCGTACCGCACGAGCAGCCCGCCCGCGCCCTCGACCAGCACCAGGTCGTGGTCCGCCGCCAGCTTGCGCGCGGCGTCCGCCACCTCGCCGGGGCCGACCGGCGCCATCCCGGCCCGCCGCGCGGCCGTGCCCGGCGCCAACGGCTCGGGGAACCGGGCCAGTTCGGCCGGGACGACCCCGTCCCCGGCGAGCCGCACCACCTCGTCGGCGTCGCCCCGCTCGCCCGGGCCGACCCCGGTCTGCGCGGGCTTCAGCACGGCCACCGACCGTCCCGCCGCCCGCGCCACCGCCGCCAGGGCCGCCGTGACGACCGTCTTGCCGATCTCCGTGCCCGTGCCGCTGACCACCAGTACCGACATCTCAACCCTCCCGCGCCGCCGCGACCACCCCGCGGCAGATCCGTGCCACATCGTCATCACCGGTGACGTACGGCGGCATGACGTACACCAGGTCCCTGAACGGCCGCAGCCACACACCCTCGCGGACCGCCGCCGCCGTCGCGGCGGCCATGTCCACCGGACGGTCGAGCTGTACGACGCCGATGGCGCCGAGCACCCGCACGTCGCGGATCCCCGGCAGCGCGGAAGCCGGCGCCAGCCCGTCGCGCAGCCCCGCCTCGATCCGCTTGACCTCCCGAGCCCAGTCCTGGCCGAGGAGCAGGTCGAGCGAGGCGCACGCCACGGCGGTGGCGAGCGGGTTGCCCATGAACGTCGGCCCGTGCGCCAGCACCGGCACCTCGCCCCGCGAGATGCCGTCCGCCACCCGCGGGGTGCACAGCGTGGCAGCGAGCGACAGGTATCCGCCGGTCAGGGCCTTGCCCAGACACATCACGTCGGGTGCCACCCCCGCGTGCTCCGCCGCGAACAGCGTGCCCGTCCGCCCGAAGCCCGTGGCGATCTCGTCGAACACGAGCAGGACGTCGTGCTCGTCGCACGCCTCCCGCAGCACCCGCAGGTACGCCGGGTCGTGGAACCGCATGCCGCCCGCGCCCTGCACCACCGGCTCGACGATCACCGCGGCCAGCTCGTCCGCGTGCCGCCCGACCGCCGTCCGCAGCTCCTCGGCGTACGACTCCTCGTACGCGGCCGGCGGCGGCCCCGCGAACAGCTGCCGGGGCAGCGCCCCGGACCACAGCTCGTGCATACCGCCCTTGGGGTCGCACACCGACATGGGCTGCCAGGTGTCGCCGTGGTAGCCGCCGCGCCAGGTCATCAGCCGCCGCTTGGCGGGGCGGCCGACGGACCGCCAGTACTGCAGGCACATCTTGATGGCCACCTCGACGGCCACCGAGCCCGAGTCGCTGAGGAAGACGTGCCGCAGCGGCTCCGGCGTGATCTCCACCAGCCGGGTGGCCAGGCGCACGGCGGGCTCGTGGGTGAGACCGCCGAACATCACATGGCTCATCCGGTCCAGCTGGCGGCGCGCCGCCTCGTTGAGCACCGGGTGGTTGTAGCCGTGGACGGCCGACCACCACGACGACATGCCGTCGACCAGCTCGTCCCGTCCCTGCGCGGGTGCGGCGAGCCGCAGCCGCACCCCGGAGGCGGACTCCACGACGAGCGGGTCCGTACGGCCCGGCATGGGGCCGTACGGGTGCCAGACGTGTGCCCGGTCCAGGGCGATCAGCTCGGCCGCGTCGACCTCACGCATTGGGCGCGAGGTCGGTTCCGGCGCCCCGGCGCCGCACGGCGACCAGGTCGGTACGCGCCTGGTCGGCCCTCTCCGGCGCCGCGGCGGGCGCGGGCTCCTCCGTACCGCACACCGAGCCGGAGCCGCAGCCGCCGCCGGTGTCGCAGGAGGCGGCGTCCGCGCGGTGCCCAGGCAGCGTGGTGGTGTCCGTGCCCTCCACCTCGAAGCCGGCGTCCGCGATCATCTCCAGGTCCGCCTTGCCGGCCTGGCCCTCGCTGGTGAGGTAGTCGCCCAGGAAGATCGAGTTGGCCAGGTGCAGGGCCAGCGGCTGGAGCGTGCGCAGGTGCACCTCGCGCCCGCCCGCCAGCCGGACCTCCACGTCCGGGCAGACGAACCGGACCATCGCCAGGATGCGCAGCGCCCGCTGCGGGGTGAGGTTCCACTCCTTGGCCAGCGGCGTGCCCTCGAAGGGGATCAGGAAGTTCACCGGCACCGAGTCCGGGTCCAGCTCACGCAGCGCGAAGACCACGTCGACCAGGTCCTCGTCGCTCTCGCCCATGCCCGCGATCAGCCCGGAGCAGGCGGACAGACCGGCCGCGTGCGCCTTCTGCACCGTGTCGACCCGGTCCGCGTAGGTGTGCGTGGTCGTGATGTCCCCGTACGTCCCTTCGGACGTGTTGAGGTTGTGGTTGTACGCGTCGGCCCCCGCCGACCGCAGCCGCTCCGCCTGGCCGTCCGAGAGCAGACCGAGGCAGGCACAGACCTCGACGCCCTCGTTCTCCTCCTTGATGGCCTCGATGGTCTTGGACACCCGGTCGACGTCCCGGTCCGTGGGCCCGCGGCCGCTGGCCACCAGGCAGACCCGCTTGGCACCGCCCGCGACGCCGGCCGCCGCCGCCTTCGACGCCTCCTCCGGCTTCAGCCAGGTGTACTTGAGGATCTCCGCCTTGGAACCGAGCCGCTGCGAGCAGTACGAACAGTCCTCGGGACACAGACCGGACTTGAGGTTGACCAGGTAGTTGAGCTTCACCCGCCGCCCGAACCACTGACGGCGTACCTTCCCGGCCGCGGCCACCACATCCAGCAGCTCGTCGTCCGAGGTCGCCAGCACGGCGAGCGCTTCTTCGCGGGTCGGCAGCTCGCGCCGAAGCCCCTTGTCCACCAGCGTGTTCAGCAGGTCCATGACGCTGATCCTGGCCTACGGCACGGCCCGGGGCCAAGGAGGAACTCCACAGGAGAGCCGGTTTCGAGTGTGTGTATAACCACACTCCGGTACCGCCCCACCACTATTAGGGTCTGTTCGCTGTCTACAAAAGGGAACCGGACATGCCCCAGGCTCCGCTCGACCGGCCGATCGCCCCGCCCGTCGGCTCGCCCTTCGACTGGATCGACACCGAGGCGCGCCGCCGCGCGGACGCCGGTCTCGTCCGCACGCTCCGCCCGCGGCCGCCCGTGCCGGACCTGCTGGACCTGGCGAGCAACGACTACCTCGGCCTCACCCACCACCCGGACATCACCGCGGCGGCGGCCGGCGCGGCCCGCCGGTGGGGCGCGGGCGCCACCGGTTCGCGGCTGGTGACCGGCACCACCGAGCTGCACACCGAGCTGGAGCGCGAACTGGCCGCGTTCTGCGGTTTCGAGGCGGCGCTGGTGTTCTCCTCCGGGTACGCGGCCAACCTCGCCGCCCTGACCGCGCTGGGCTCGCGCGGCTCGCTGATCGTCTCGGACGCCGGCAACCACGCCTCGATCGTGGACGGCTGCCGGCTCTCGCGCGCCGAGACTGCCGTCGTCCCGCACGCCGACCCGGACGCCGTCGCCAAGACGTTCGAGGCCCACCCCGGGCGGCGGGCACTCGCCGTCACGGACTCGGTCTTCTCCGTCGACGGGGACGCGGCGCCGCTGGCCGGGCTCGCGGCGGCGTGCCGGGCGCACGGCGCGGCGCTGGTGGTCGACGACGCGCACGGCCTCGGCGTACTGGGGGAGGGCGGGCGGGGCGCGCTGCACGCGGCGGGGCTCGCGGGCGACCCGGACGTGGTCGCCACGCTCACCCTCTCCAAGTCGCTGGGCAGTCAGGGCGGGGCGGTGCTCGGCCCCGCCCGGGTGATCGACCACCTGGTCAACGCCGCCCGGACGTTCATCTTCGACACGGGCCTCGCCCCGGCCGCCGCGGGCGCGGCGCTGGCGAGCCTGCGCCTGCTGCGCGGCGAGCCGGGGCTGGCCGGCCGGGCGCGCGCGGTGGCGGCCACCCTGCACGCGCGGCTGACCGGGGCGGGCCTGACCGCCGTGCGGCCGGACGCCGCCGTCGTCTCCGTGCGGGCCCCCTCGCCGGAGCAGGCGGTGAAGTGGGCGGCCGACTGCCGGGCCGGGGGCCTCGCGGTGGGGTGCTTCCGGCCGCCGTCGGTGCCGGACGGCATCTCGCGCCTGCGGCTCACCGCGCGGGCCGACCTGACCGAACGTCAGGTGGACGAGGCGGTCGCCACCATCCTCCGTACCGCGCCGGCCCCGGTCAGCTGACCTCTCCCGAGGAACCGGCCTCCTTCACAGAGGTGACGAAGGAGGCACCCCGCTCGCACCCGTCTCGATCCGGCTCACCTTCGACTGGTGCCACCCCACCAGCCGCGCGGCGTCGCGGCTGGTGAGGCCCGCGGCCAGGCGCAGCCCGCGCAACTCCTCGCCCAGCTTGAGCCGACGCTCCGCCGGGCCGTGCCGCGTGCCTCGCGTGCCCGCATCCTGCCCCCGTGAAGCCGACCCCTCAGTTTGCCGCCCACATCCGGTCTCGCGTAGCAGAGGTCACCGCTTCGAGCGACAGATATATGCAGATCTTGGTGGATCGCCCCCATCGGGGGTGACATAAGTGGCAGTCTGGCGCGAAGCGCAATCCGAGGCCGTCCTCACAGAGCATCCGGTACGTGTCGGAGTCCGGCCCCGGTGGGAAAGGGACGGCGTCGTCATGGCAGACCATCAGGAAGCATCCGTCACCCTGCCGAGCGATCCCGTCTCGGTGTCCGCCGCCAGAAGATACGTGGCGGACGTCCTCACGGAGTGGGGCCTGCCCGACGGCGCGGACACGGCGGACACGGTCCGGCTGATCGTCTCGGAGCTCGCCACCAACGCCGTCCAGCACACCTTCGGCAAGTCGCCGACATTCACCGTGGACGTCCGGCTGGAGCGCGACGAGCGGCTGCGCATCGGCGTCACCGACAGCCACCCGCGCTGGCCGCAGCGGCTTCCCGCGGCCGTCCAGCAGGACAACGGCCGCGGCATGGTCATCATCCGCTGGCTCGCGGCGGAGTGCGGCGGTCGCCTCTCGGTCACCCCGACCCCGGAGGGCGGCAAGACCGTCTGGATCGCCCTCCCGTGGACCGCCCCGGTCCAGTCCTGACCTCGGCCGGAGTCCCGGCCCCGTCCCGCCCTCCCGGCGTCACCGGCGGCGGAAGCGCCGTCCCGGACGTGCCGGCGCCGGCCGCGCCGGTGACCGGATGCCCAGACGGCGCCGCACCAGGCGGGGGAGCAGCCCCCACAGGCCGGCGCACACCAGCAGGGTGAACGCGCCCGCCGCGAGCCCCTCCGGGCGGCCGTGCACCACGTCGACGACCAGCGACACGGACGAGGTGAGGGCCAGCGCCAGGACGGCGAGCCCGATCTTCGCCAGCTGGGACGACACGGCGACGATGCGGGCCTTGGCGCCCTGCTGGAAGAGCGTGCGGTGCAGGGCGGCGGGGGCGGTCAGCAGGGCGGCCGCCACCACCGAGAGCAGCAGCGTCAGGACGTACGTGCCCCGCTGGTAGGAATCGAGCGAGGTGAAGCGCGGCGTGAAGGCCAGCGTCAGCAGGAAGGCGAACAGGATCTGGACGCCCGTCTGGGTGACGCGCAGCTCCTGGAGCAGCTCGGCGAAGTTGCGGTCGGCCCGCTCCAGGGGCGTCTCGTTACGCGCGGGGCGGGGGATCTCGCCGGACATGGCCCACGAGTACCCCCGCACCGCCGCTCATTCCCGCTGGGCTCAGCGGACCCTTCCGTACCAGACCGACTTCGACCAGATCTTGTCCAGCTTCACGACCGATCCTGACTTCGGCGAGTGCCAGATCTTGTTATTACCCGCGTAGATACCGACGTGGTAGACGCTGCTTCCCCGGTGGAAGAACACGAGGTCGCCCTTCGTCCGGCTGGACGCCGAGATGTGGCGGGTCTTGTTGTACTGCTGCTGCGCCGTGCGCGGCAGCGTCTTGCCGGCCTTCTTGTACGAGTACAGGGTGAGGCCGGAGCAGTCGAACCGGGACGGGCCCGCCGCTCCGTACTTGTACGGTGCGCCCTTCTTGGACGCGGCGATGTTCAGGGCCTTGGTGCCGTGCGCCGGGGCGGCCTGCGCCTCGGTCACGGCGCCGGGCGCCAGCATCTGGCCGCCGACGGCGGCGAGGGCGAGTGCCGAGACGGCACCGGCCCGGGACAGCAGGGACGGGACATGAATCTGCGCGGTCATTGCGCAACCCTTCGTCAGCCGCCTGTGAAGGATGACCTGTCGGGTTCGGGCTGGCGAAGTTGCCCGGCCGCTCGCGCGGCTTCACCCCAAGGGCGACCGATGGGACGAACATCGATTCGGTCACCCGTACTGCTCGGGTCCTCCACTCCTGCCGATCCACTCCTGTCGACCAGTCATCCGGGCGGCGGCAGGACTCGGCGTCCGCCCGGACCGCCCCGCCGCGGCGGCGGGGGCTTGTCGTCGACTGGGATCTTGACCCATGCAAGGGTGAAATTCCGAGTCGAAACGGCCTTTTGTGAGGCTCCTCACGACTGATCCATTCGGGTGGACAGGGCTGATTTGGTGCCCGGTGGGGTGGCATCGGCGATCCCCGTACCAGCGATGGAACCTGATGTTCCGCCAGATGTGTACGGCGGGCGCGCAAGTCGCGCCGCCCGAAATTCGTCCGGTTGCGTACGCTGAACGGGGGAGCGTTTCTCGTACCTCTGGGCCCGTCCGGGGGAGAGCCGGGGCGGTTCCGAGTCCCGGTCCTGAGAAACCGTCACGCGCCTTGCGCGCCGCCCGCCGTCAAGGACCCGGAGCGCCCGCGCCGGCGTAGAGGCATGCGCATCCGTCGCGCCGGGCTCGTGCAACGAGGTCGGGAGCGTCGCGGAGCGCGGTCACGCGCCCGGGGGCTGCCGGGCCGCCGACCGAGCGGGGGCTCAGCCGGCCACGGTGAGCCGGCCGCCGCCCAGGTGTTCGGGTCCGGGCTCCCGGGGCCGCCGACCGCCCGGACGTGATGACGGCCCCGCCACCGTCCGCCGCGGTGGAGGCCACCGCGTCCGGCGACCCGGCAGGGTCCTCGTACACCGCCGGCCGCCGGGCCGGCCCCCTCCGCGGACCCGCGCGCGCCTGATGTCCATGGGCGGGCAAAGCGCCGGTTAACCTGCCGGAAAAACTTCTGCCAGAGATTGAAATATCTCTGCGCGACACTCGTTCTCGCAGGTCAACAAGGTGTTGAAGCCGGATAGGGTCCCGCTGCGCCCGGGATCACATCGGGCGGGAGACTGTGAGGTGAAACGTGCAACTGACCCCGCACGAGCAGGAACGACTGCTCATCCATGTCGCCGCCGACGTGGCGGAGAAGCGCAGGGCACGCGGTGTGCGGCTCAACCACCCCGAGGCCGTCGCCCTCATCACCTCCCACATCCTGGAGGGCGCCCGCGACGGCCACACCGTCGCCGAACTCATGACGTCCGGCCGCAAGGTGCTCACCCGCGACGACGTCATGGACGGCATCCCCGAGATGATCCACGACGTCCAGGTCGAGGCCACCTTCCCCGACGGCACCAAGCTCGTCACCGTCCACGACCCGATCATCTGACGGGGCACGGCACCGATGATCCCCGGAGAGATCCTGCACGCGGACGGGACCGTCCCCCTCAACGAGGGCCGCCCCGTCACCCGCCTCACCGTCCTCAACGCCGCGGACCGGCCCGTCCAGGTCGGCTCCCACTACCACTTCGCCGAGGTGAACCCCGGGCTCGACTTCGACCGTCCGGCCGCGCACGGCCTGCGGCTCAACATCGCCGCCGGTACCGCCGTACGCTTCGAGCCGGGCATCCCGGTCGACGTCGAACTCGTACCGCTCGCCGGGCTGCGCGTCGTCCCGGGCCTGCGCGGACAGACCGGAGGCCCCCTCGATGGCTGAACTGACCCGGCCCGTGTACGCCGACCTCTTCGGCCCCACCACGGGCGACCGCATCCGGCTCGCCGACACCGACCTGCTGGTCGAGATCGAGGAGGACCGGTCCGGCGGACCGGGACGCGGGGGCGACGAGGCGGTGTTCGGCGGCGGCAAGGTGATCCGCGAGTCCATGGGCCAGTCCCGCGCCACCCGCGCCGAGGGCGCCCCGGACACCGTCATCACCGGTGCCGTCATCCTCGACCACTGGGGCGTCGTCAAGGCCGACATCGGCATCCGCGACGGCCGGATCACCGGCATCGGCAAGGCCGGCAACCCCGACACCATGGACGGCGTCCACCCGGACCTCGTCATCGGACCCGAGACGGAGATCATCGCCGGCAACGGCAAGATCGTCACCGCCGGCGCCGTCGACGCGCACATCCACTTCATCTCGCCGACCGTCGTCGAGCAGGCGCTCACCTCCGGCACCACCACCCTCGTCGGCGGCGGCACCGGGCCCGCCGAAGGCACCAAGGCCACCACCGTCACCCCCGGCCCCTGGCACCTCGCCCGGATGTTCCAGGCGCTGGAGACGTACCCCGTCAACATCGGCCTGCTGGGCAAGGGCAACACCGTCTCGCACGAGGCCATGCGCTCCCAACTGCGGGGCGGCGCCCTGGGGTTCAAGATCCACGAGGACTGGGGGGCCACCCCCGCGGCCATCGACGCGTGCCTGCGGGTCTGCGAGGAGTCCGGCGCCCAGCTCGCCATCCACACCGACACCCTCAACGAGGCCGGATTCGTCGGCGACACCCTCGCCGCCATCGCGGGCCGCACCATCCACGCGTACCACACCGAGGGCGCGGGCGGCGGTCACGCCCCCGACATCATCACCGTCGTCTCCGAGCCGTACGTCCTGCCCAGCTCCACCAACCCGACCCGCCCGCACACCGTCAACACCCTCGACGAGCACCTCGACATGCTCATGGTGTGCCACCACCTCAACCCGGCCGTTCCCGAGGACCTGGCCTTCGCCGAGTCCCGCATCCGCCCCTCGACCATCGCGGCCGAGGACATCCTCCATGACCTGGGCGCCATCTCGATCATCTCCTCCGACTCGCAGGCCATGGGACGCGTCGGCGAGGTGATCCTGCGGACCTGGCAGACCGCGCACGTCATGAAGAAGCGCCGGGGCGCGCTGCCGGGCGACGGCCGCGCCGACAACCACCGCGCACGCCGCTACGTCGCCAAGTACACGATCAACCCGGCCGTCGCCCAGGGCCTCGACCGGGAGATCGGCTCCGTCGAGACCGGCAAGCTCGCCGACCTCGTCCTGTGGGAGCCGGCGTTCTTCGGCGTCAAGCCGCAGACCGTGATCAAGGGCGGCCAGATCGCTTACGCGCAGATGGGCGACGCCAACGCCTCCATTCCCACGCCCCAGCCGGTCATGCCCCGCCCCATGTTCGGCGCACTCGGCGCGGCGGCCGCGGCCGGCTCGTTCAACTTCGTCACCCGGGCCGCCCTCGACGACGGTCTGCCCGAACGCCTCGGGCTGGCCAAGGAGTTCCGTGCCATCACCAGCACCCGGGGCGTCACCAAGGCCGACATGCGCGAGAACGACGCCCTGCCGCGCGTCGAGGTGGACGCCGACACCTTCACGGTGACGATCGACGGCGAACCGGTCGACCCGGCACCCGCCGCCGAACTGCCCATGGCCCAGCGCTACTTCCTCTTCTAGTGAGTACGCGATGACCCGTGCCGCCCTGCTCGTCCTCGCCGACGGCCGGTTCCCCGCCGGTGGCCACGCCCACTCCGGCGGCGCAGAAGCGGCCGTCAAGGCGGGACGCATCCGGGACGCCCGCGACCTGGAGACCTTCTGCCGGGGCCGCCTGCACACCAGCGGGCTCACCTCCGCCGGCCTCGCCGCCGCGGCCGCCCTCGGCCACGACCCCGCCGCGCTCGACGAGGCCGCCGACGCCCGGACCCCGTCCCCCGCCCTGCGCGCCACCGCCCGCAGGCTCGGCCGCCAGATGCTGCGGGCCGCCCGCGCCACCTGGCCCGGCCCCGAACTCGACGCCCTCGCGCGGGCGTTCCCGCGCGGGGCCCACCAGCCGGTGGTCCTCGGGCTGGCCGCCCGGGCGGCGGGCCTCGGCCCGGAGGACGCCGCGCACTGCGTGGCGTACGAGACCGTCAGCGGCCCCGCCACGGCGGCCGTCCGCCTGCTGAGCCTCGACCCCTTCCGGGCCACCGCCGTCCTGGCCCGCCTCGCACCCGAGATGGACCAGGTGGCCGAACGGGCCGCGAGCGCCGCCCGCGAGGGGATCGACGCGCTGCCCGCCGCGTCCGCGCCGCTGCTCGACATCACCGCCGAGCAGCACGCGGCCTGGCCCGTACGCCTCTTCGCCTCCTGACGAAGCCGCCCGCCGCCGGTACCCGGCCCGCCTCCACGAGACAAGGACGACCATGCACCTCGACCACAGCCACGACGGCCCCGCCGCCGTCGGCGCCGACGCCCACCGCCCCGACGGCACCCGCCGCGCCCTGCGCATCGGCCTCGGCGGCCCCGTCGGCTCCGGCAAGACCGCCACCGTCGCCGCCCTCTGCCGGGAGCTGCGCGACCAGCTGTCCCTGGCCGTCGTCACCAACGACATCTACACCCGGGAGGACGCCGAGTTCCTGCTGCGCAACGCGGTCCTGCCGCCCGAGCGCATCCAGGCCGTCGAGACCGGCGCCTGCCCGCACACCGCCATCCGCGACGACATCTCCGCCAATCTCGAAGCGGTCGAGGACCTGGAGGACGCGGTCGGCCCGCTCGACCTCATCCTGGTCGAGTCCGGCGGCGACAACCTCACCGCCACCTTCTCCAAGGGGCTCGTCGACGCGCAGATCTTCGTGATCGACGTGGCGGGCGGGGACGACATCCCGCGCAAGGGCGGCCCCGGCGTCACCACCGCCGACCTGCTCGTCGTCAACAAGACCGACCTCGCCCCCTACGTCGGGTCCGACCTGGAGCGGATGGCCCACGACGCCAAGGAGCAGCGCGGCGACCTGCCCGTCGCCTTCACCTCGCTGCGCGGCGAGCGGGGCGTCGGCCCGGTCGCCGACTGGGTGCGGGCCCGGCTCGCCGCCTGGACCGCCACGGCATGAGCGTCCACGCCACCGCCCGGATCGTCGCCACCCCCGCGGGGCTCCCCGTGCTGGTGAGCGACGGGCCGCTCGCCCTGCGCCGCACCCGGGCGGCCGGCCCGTACACGCGGGTCACCGTCGTGGGCGCGATGACCGCGCCGCTCGGCGGTGACCGGCTCGCCGTCGAGGCGGAGGTACGGGACGGGGCACGGCTCACCGTCGACGCGGCGGCCGCCACGGTCGCCCTGCCGGGCCGGAACGCCGGGCACGCCCGCTACGACGTGCGCCTGGCGGTCGGCGAGGGAGCGGAGCTGTGCTGGCTGCCGGAGCAGCTGGTCTCCGCGTACGGCTCGGACCTGCGGATGCGGACGACGGTCGACCTGGCCGCCGGCGCCCGGCTCGTGCTGCGCGAGGAACAGGTCCTCGGCCGGCACGGCGAGGAGCCCGGCACCCTCACCACGCGGCTCACCGTCCGGCGCGCCGGGCGCCTCCTGCTGGACCAGGAACTCTCCTACGGTCCGGGGGCGCCCGGCGGCTGGGACGGCGGAGCGGTCCTGGCGGGGAACCGGGCCGTCGGCCAGCTCCTCGTGGTGGACCCGGCCCACGACGAGAAGGCCGCCGAGCCCCGGCTCATCGGGGACTCGGCGGCCCTCACACCGCTGGCCGGGCCGGCCGTCCTGGTGACCGCGGTCGCCCCGGACGCGCTGCGCCTGCGGCGCGTCCTGGACGAGGCACGGGCGGCCCTGTGACGGCGGGGGCGGCGGCTCACGACGGACCGTGCCGGCGGCCGCCGACTCGTACGAGCCGGTCGCCGACATGGGCGCGTCAGCCGCCGACGTACCAGGTGAAGCCGCCGGACGACGCCGCGACGGCCACCAGGATGGCGAAGACGATCAGGTCGACGATACCGAGGGCGATCGCCGCCTTCGCCATGCCGGCACCGCCCCGGCCGGCCTTGGCCTGCTTCAGGGCGACCGCACCGAAGATGATGGCGAGCGGCCCGAGGATGATGTTGAAGAACAGCACGCCGACGATGCCGCAGACGAGCCCGGCGATGGCGAGACCGTTCGTACGGGACTGCGCCTGCCCGTGCGCACTGCTGGTGCCGTAACCGGCCATGTCAACTCTCCCTGCTCGACGTGGACTTGTGAAGGTCCTTGTTGCCCGTCGTGCCGGTCCCATGCCCGCCGAGTGTGAACTCCGTGCCGGTCCGCGCGTCCCGCGCGTCAGAGCGCCTGCGCGATCCGGGCCGTGCGGGGCTCGGCGATCGCCACGTAGTCCGCCGTCCGCAGGGCCAGCGAGCGGTCCAGCCGCGCCGCGTTGAAGAACAGCTCGTCCTCCTCCAGGAGCGCCGGGTCGACGACCGGTTCCAGCTCCGGGTCGAAGGAGAACGGCAGGATGGTGCCGCTCGGGCTGCCCGCCAGCCGCTCCGCCACCTCGGGCGTCGCGAACCCGGCGTACCCGCCGCCCAGCAGCGCCTTCACGGCGCCCAGGTCGACCCGCCGGTCTCCCGGCACCACGGCCAGGACGTACCGCTTCGTCTTCTTGCCCGTCTTGACCATCACGACGATGCACTTGGCGGACTGGCCCGGCCGGTTGCCGCGCAACGCGTTGACCGCGTCCGTCGCGCCCTCCGGCTCGTGCTCGATGATCCGGTAGACCGCCCCGCGCTCGTCGAGCAGGCCGATCAACTTGTCGTAGGTCGCGTGGTCGTCCACCGATGTCCCCTCCGCCGGGAGCGCTTCGCCGCGTGCGGCCCGACGATACCCGCCGGCGGTCGCCCGGCGCCGCGCCGGGTCAGCGGCGGAACCTCCGGAACTTCCGCCGCTCGGCGGCCTGTTCGGCCTCCTTCACCTTGACCGCGTAGTCGTCCACGTACTCCTGGCCGGACAGCGCCAGGATGCGGTACATGATCTCGTCGGTGACGGCCCGCAGCACCGTCCGGTCGTTCTCCATCCCCGCGTACCGGGAGAAGTCCAGCGGCTCGCCGAAGCGGATCCTCACCCGTTTGATTTTGGGCACCACCTGACCGGGCGGCTGGATCTCGAACGTCCCGACCATCGCGCACGGGATCACCGGCACGCCCGCCTTCAGCGCCATGACCGCCACCCCGACCTTGCCCTTGTAGAGCCGCCCGTCGTGCGAGCGGGTGCCCTCCGGGTAGATCCCCAGCAGCTCGTCCCGGGCCAGCACCCCGAGCCCCTCGCGGATCGCCGCCTGCCCGGCCTCCTTGCCGGAGCGGTCCACCGGGATCTGCCCGGCGCTGCGGAAGAACGCGGCGGTCAGCCGGCCCTTGACGCCGGGGCCCGTGAAGTACTCCTGCTTCGCCAGGAACGTGATGCGCCGCTTCAAAACCACGGGCATCAGGAAGTGGTCGGAGAAGGACAGGTGGTTCCCCGCGACGATCGCGGCACCGTCCTCCGGGACGTGTTCCAGACCCTCGGTCCTCGGCCGGAACAACAGCCGCAGCACCGGGCCGAGGACAACGTATTTGAGCAGGTAGTAGAACACTCGCTGGCTCCCTACTGCACCGGATCGGCTCGGATCGGTTCGGCTCTGTGCGTTCTACCAGGCCGCCAACCGGCTGGAGGGGGATCAGTGTAGGTGCGCGTGTCGTGACCGGGAACCAGGCGCGTGATGGGCGACCCGGTTGCGGGCACAAGGGGTGCATGACCGTACCCAAGAGCAGTGTCCTGGTCCTCGACAGCGCCGAGCCCGAGGCCCTCGCGGAGTTCTACGCCGGCCTCCTCGGCGCCCGCACCCGGCGCGGAACCGATCCCGACTTCATCGAAGTGGTCGGCAACGACGGTGTGTGCGTGGCCGTCCGGCGTGACCACGGCTACGCGCCGCCGAGCTGGCCCCGCCCCGACGACTCACAACAGGCGCACCTGCACATCCTGGTGGCCGAGGACGACATGGACGAGGCGGAGCGCGAGGCGGTCGCCCTCGGTGCCCGGCCGGTGGAGACCAGGGACAACTCCGGTCCGAGGGACGTGCGCACCTACGCCGACCCGGCGGGCCACTCCTTCGTCCTGGTCGCCAGGGAAGGCCGGTCGGCGGCGTAGGGCGGGCCGGGGAAGCGGCAGGTTACTCATGCGTTCCGCACGGCCGGTTGCTGACGCCTGTGACTGTTGCCGCCCCGGCCCGGGATGACAACGTCTTCCTCGTCGTCACCGTCGCTGATGGAGGGAGCAGGAGTGATCAAGGGCTACGCCACCTTCTGCGACGCGGACCGCCACTTCTACGACGCGCCGTACCGGCTGTCCGCCGAGGGCACCGACCGCCGCGGCGCGCCGTACGAGGCGGCACTCGCGCCGGTTCCCGAAGGGTGGCGCCGGCACCGCAGCGGTGACTGGCTGGCCCTCCGCCCCCTCGACCTCACGCTGCCGGCCCAGGGCTGGAAGATCCACATATCCGCGTGCCTGGACAACGCCGAAACGATCCTCTCCCGGGTGATGGAGCACTGCCTCGCCCGGGGCATCGCCTTCAAGTTCGTCCCGAGCCGCTACCTGCTGCACACCCGCAACGCCAAGTACGCCGACCGCGCGGCCAGCGGCAAGTTCATCACCGTCTACCCGGCGGACGACGAACAGTGCCACCGGACCGCCGACGACCTGGCGGCGCTGCTCGACGGGGAGCCCGGCCCGTACATCCTCAGCGACCTCCGCTGGGGCGAGGGGCCGGTGTACGTCCGGTACGGCAGCTTCACCCGGCGGCACTGCTACGGCGAGAACGGCGAACTGTGCCCGGCCGTCGAGCGCCCCGACGGGCGCCTCGTCCCCGACCTGCGGGGGCCGGTCTTCCAGATACCCGACTGGATCGAGCCTCCCGCCTTCCTCCGGCCCCACCTCGACGCACGGGCGGCCGTGACGGTCACCGACATCCCGTACGGCATCGACAGCGCCCTCCACTTCTCCAACGGCGGGGGAGTGTACGTCGGCCACGACCGCCGCACCGGCGAGAAGGTCGTCCTCAAGGAGGCCCGCCCGCACGCCGGTCTGGCCGCCGACGGCGCCGACGCGGTCACCCGGCTCCGGCGCGAGCAGACCGCGCTGGAGCGGCTCGCCGGACTGCCGTACACCCCCGAGGTGAAGGGGACCTTCGTCCTCGGCGACCACCACTTCCTGGCGATGGAGTTCCTGGAGGGCAAGCCCCTCAACACCTTCTTCGCCCGCCGGCACCCGCTGATCGAGGCCGACCCGACGCCCGAGTCGCTGGCCGACTACACCGCGTGGGCCCTGCGGATCCACCGACTGGTGGAGGAGGCCGTCGACGCCGTCCACGCACGCGGAGTCGTCTTCAACGACCTCCACCTGTTCAACATCATGGTGTCCGAGGACGAGACGTCCGTGGCGCTGCTGGACTTCGAGGCCGCCGCCCACATCGACGAGGGCCGCCGCCAGACCGTCGCCAACCCGGCGTTCGTCGCCCCGCCCGACCGGCGCGGCTTCGCCGTCGACCGCTACGCCCTGGCGTGCCTGCGGATCGCCCTGTTCATGCCGCTGACCAGCCTCTTCCCGCTGGACCCCGGCAAGGCCCGGCACCTCGCGGACATCGCGGCCGCGCACTTCCCCGTGCCGCGCGCCTTCCTCGACGAGGCGGTCCGGGAGATCGCGGGGGACACCGGAAGCGGACCCTACCTGCCCGTCGAGCCCGGTGACTGGCCGCGCAGCCGCGACTCCATGGCCCGCGCGGTACTCGCCTCCGCCACACCCGGGCGCGAGGACCGCTTCTTCCCCGGCGACATCGCCCAGTTCGCCGCCGCCGGCGGCGGTCTGACCTTCGGCTACGGCACCGCCGGCGTCCTGTACGCCCTCGCGGAGACGGACGCCGGGTCCTGCCCGGAGGCCGAGGAGTGGCTGCTGCGCCGCACCAAGGAACCCGAGTCCGGTACGCCCATCGGCTTCTACGACGGCCTCGCCGGTGTCGCCTGGACCCTGGACCGCCTCGGCCACCCCGAACGCGCCCGGGAACTGGCCGAACTCACCCTCCAGCGGCCCTGGGAGGACATCGCCCCCGACCTGCACGGCGGCCTCGCGGGCCTCGGCCTCGCCCTGGACGCGCTCGGCATGCGGGACGCCGCGCTCCGCTGCGCCGACCTCGCCGCCCGCGCCCTTCCCGGCATCTCCCGGGCCGGGCTGCTGTACGGCGCGTCCGGCCCCGCGCTCCTCTTCCTCCGCCTGTACGAACGCACCGGCGACAGCGGGCTGCTGGACCTGGCCGCCGACGCGCTCAAGCGCGACCTCGCCCGCTGCGTCACCAGCGCGGGCGGCACCCTCCAGGTCGACGAGGGGTGGCGGACCATGCCGTACCTGGGCGCCGGGAGCGTCGGCATCGGCATGGTGCTCGACGACTACGCCGCCCACCGCGACGACGCCGCCTTCGAGCAGGCGCGGCGCGACATCGTACGGGCCGCCCAGGCCACCTTCTACGCCCAGCCCGGGCTCTTCCGCGGCGCGGCCGGCATGGTGCTGTACCTCAGCCGCACCACCGCGCCCGGCCCGGGCACCGCCCCCTCCGACGTACGGCGCCAGATCGACGCCCTCGCCCGGCACGCGGTGCCGTACCAGGGACATCTGGCCTTCCCCGGCGAGCAGATGATGCGGCTGTCCATGGACCTGGCCACGGGTACCGCCGGTTGCCTCCTCGCCCTCGGCAGCGCCTCGTCCGACGGACACGCGCACCTGCCGTTCCTCCCGCCGCTCCGGCGGCCCACGAGCCGGCCCCAGCCAGGGGCCGAGACAGAACACACCGTCCCCACGAACGAAAGGAATCGATCATGACACTTCTCGACCTGCAGTCGATGGAGACCCCGAAGGAAGAGGCGACGGGCGACATCGCCACGGGCAGCCGCGCGAGCCTGCTGCTCTGCGGTGACAGCAGCCTGAGCGTCACCACCTGTAACTGACCCACCCGGTCGCGCGGTGCCGAATGCGCGCGGCCGAACGGATCAGACGGTCCCGGGCGGTGCACACCGCCCGGGACCGGCCCGTCCCGCACGAGGAGGACGCCGCTCCCCATGACCTCCCCGCCGCACCCGGAAGCCGGACCGCGCGTGTCCGCGCACCCGCCCTCCGCGCCACCGCCCCGGGGCGCGCCGACCGGCGGCACGACCCCCCATGCCGAAGCCGCCGACGGGACGACCGGCCCCGGCAACGGGACGACGGGCTCCGGCGCCGGTAAGCAGGGGGCCGACCGCGTGCTGTGGGGCGCCGTCCGGCACAGCGGGGGGCACGCCGCGGCCGTCCTGGTCTGCTCCGTGGCAGCCGCGCTGGCCGCCCTCGCCGAACCGGCCGTCCTCGGCAGAAGCCTCGACCTGCTGCTCGCCGGGTCCGCCGAAGCACCGCGCTGGGTCACCCTGTGCGCCGCGCTGATCGCCGCGGAGGTCGCCCTCGACGCCCTCGTGGCCCTGCTGACCGGCACCACCAACGCCCGGTCCACCGCCTGGCTCCGCCACCGCGCCCTCGGCCGCCTGCTCGCCGCCTCCCCGCACCGGGCCGCGGCCCGCTTCGCCCCCGGGGACCTCGCCACCCGGCTGACCGCCAACGCCACCGAGGCCGGCACCGTCCCGGCGACCGCCGCGGGCGCGCTCGCCACCGTCCTCCCGCCCCTCGGTGCCCTGGTCGCCCTGCTCCTGATCGACCTGTGGACGGCCGCCGCCTTCCTGGCCGGCGTACCGCTGCTCGTCCTGCTGCTCAGGGCCTTCGCCCGCACCTCCTCCCACACGGTCTCGCGCTACCAGCAGGTGCAGTCCGGCATGGCGGACCGTCTCGTCGAGGCGCTGACCGGCGCCCGGACGATCGCCGCCGCCGGCACCGCCGCGCGCGAGCAGCGGCGCATCCTCGCCACCCTGCCCGAACTGGGCGCCGAGGGACGGACGATGTGGCTCGTGTACGGCCGCGCCGTAGCCCGCAGCGGTGTGCTGATGCCCCTCCTGGTGAGCGTCGTCCTCGCCGTCGGCGGCGTCCGGCTGGCCTCCGGCGACCTGGGCGTGGGCGACCTGGTCGCCGCCTCGCGGTACGCGGCCCTCGCCGCCGGCGTGGGCTCCGTCGCCGCGGCTCTCGGCGGGCTGGTCCGCGGGCGCGCCGCCGCCCGTCGCACCGCCGAGCTCCTCGCCCTCCCGGCGCTGCCGCACGGCCCGGAGGCGCTGCCCGCCGACGGGCCGGGCGCGCTCGAACTGCGCGGCGTCAGCGTCGTACGGGACGGCGCCGTCGTCCTGCACGACGTCCACCTGCGGGTGCCCGGCGGGACGACCGCCGCCGTGGTCGGCCGGTCGGGTGCGGGCAAATCCCTGCTGGCCGCCGTCGCGGGCCGGCTCGTCGACCCCGACGCCGGGCAGGTCCTGCTGGACGGCGTACGCCTGGACCGCGTCGAGTTCCGGCAGTTGCGGCGGGAGGTCGGGTACGCCTTCAGCCGGCCCGCCCTGTTCGGGGCGACGGTCGGCGCTGCCATCGCGTTCGGCGTCGACCCGGCGCCGCCGGAGGCGGTGCGGTCCGCCGCCCGCGCGGCCGGCGCGGACGCCTTCGTCGTACGGCTGCCCGCCGGCTACGACACGCCTCTCGCCGACGCACCGCTGTCCGGCGGCGAGTTCCAGCGCCTCGGCCTGGCGCGGGCGTTCGCCCACGCGGGACGGCTGCTGATCCTCGACGACGCCATGTCCGGCCTGGACACCGTCACCCAGCGGCAGGTCGAGCGGGCGCTGGTCCACGACGTGCGGCAGGGCACCCGGCTGGTCGTCGCCCACCGGCTCTCCTCCGCGGCCCGGGCGGACCTCGTGGTGTGGCTGGACGGCGGCCGGGTACGCGCCGTCGCCCCGCACCGGACGCTGTGGCGGGACCCGGCGTACCGGGCCGTCTTCGCGTCGGCGAGCGCGGAGGACGCGTGAAAGGCGGCCGGGTCCTCCCCGAGGGGCGGCGTTTTCTGCGCCGGCACAGACGCGACGTGCTGCGCCTCGCCGCCTGGTCGCTGCTGGAGTCCGCCCACACCTTCCTCGGCGGCTACGGCGTCGCCCGCGCGCTGGACGACGGCTTCCTCGCCGGGCGCACCGGCGTGGGCCTGCTCTGGCTGGCGGTGGCCGCGGCCGGCGCGCTCCTCGGCGGGCTCGCCGTGCGCGGGGTGTTCACCGGGCTGGCGGGCCTGGTCGAACCGCTGCGCGACGGCCTGGTCCGCCGTGCCGTGGCGCACGCCCTCGCGGCGGCGGTGGCGGACCCGGCGCGCGCCGAGGGCGCGGCCGGAAGCACGGCCGTCTCCCGGCTCACCCATCAGACCGAGATCGCCCGCGACAGCTTCGCCGGTCTCGTCCTGACCGCCCGGTCCTTCGTCTTCACCGCTCTCGGGGCGCTGCTCGGCATGGCCTCCCTGGAACCCGCGCTGACGCTCGTCGTCCTGCCGCCGCTCCTGCTCGGACTGGCGGTCTTCCTCGCCACCCTCGCCCCGATGGCCGCCGTCCAGCGCGCGTTCCTCGACGCCGACGAGGCGCTGTCGGCCCGGGTCGGCGCGGCCGGCGCCGGGCTGCGGGACGTGACCGCGTGCGGCGGCGGGGGGCACGTCGCCGCCGAGGCGGGGCGGCTCGTCGACGCCGAGGCCCGGCTGTCCCGCCGGCTGGCCCGCTGGGCCGCCGTCCGTACGCTCGCCCTGGGCGCGGCGGGCCGGCTGCCGGTCGTCGCGCTGCTGGTGGCCACCCCGTGGCTGCTGCGCGAAGGGGTCACCGCGGGCGCCCTGCTCGGCGCCCTCACCTATCTGGTGCAGGCCCTGCTGCCGGCGCTGGACGCGCTGATGACCGCGCTGGGGGCGGCGGGCACCCGGCTGCTGGTGGTCCTGGAGCGCTTCACCGACCCGCCGGGCGACTCCGCGGTGCCCCGGCCGCCGGTGCTCCCGCCGCCGGTGCGGGACCGCCCCGTGCCGCCCGGCACCCGTTCCGGCCCCGTCCCCACCGCGCCGGCCGCCGAGTTGCGCGGCGTCACCTTCGCCTACGGCCCCGGGGCGCGCCCGGTGCTGGACGGCCTCGACCTGGTCGTCGGGCCGGGGGAGCACCTCGCCGTCGTGGGGCCGAGCGGCATCGGCAAGTCCACCCTGACCGCCCTCCTCGCCGGGCTCGTCGCCCCGACCGCCGGCACCGTCACCGTGCCGGGCGCACCCGCCCTGCTGCCCCAGCAGGCGTACGTCTTCACCGGCACCGTCCTGGACAACCTCCGCTACCTCCACCCGGGCGCCACGCCCGAAGAGGTGCGGCGGGCGGTGGACGCGCTCGGGCTCGGGCCGCTCGTCCGGCGGCTCGGCGGCCCGGACGCGGTGATCGACCCGGGCCGGCTGTCGCAGGGCGAACGGCAACGCCTCGCGCTCGGCCGCGCCTACCTGTCGCCCGCCCCGCTGCTGCTCCTGGACGAGGCGACGTGCCACCTCGACCCCGACACGGAGGAACAGGCCGAGCGCGCGCTCGCCGCCCGGCCCGGCGCCCTGGTGGTCGTCGCCCACCGCGTCTCGTCCGCCGTACGGGCGGACCGGGTCCTGGTGCTGGACGGCGACCGCGCCCAGTGCGCCCCGCACCACGAGCTGCTCGCCCGTTCGACCCTCTACCGGGACCTCGCCGGGCTGTGGCAGCCCGACGCGGCCTGACCCTCCGGGCCCCTACACCCACCCGGCTCCCTGCGATATCCGGATGGCGTCGATCCGGTTGCGGGCGCCGACCTTCCGGGTGACCGACGCCATGTAGTTGCGCACCGTCCCGTTCGACAGGTGCAGGCCCCGCGCTATCTCCGCGATGGACTCCCCCTCCGCCGCGCGGGCCAGCACACTCAGCTCCCGCGCGGTGAGCGGCATGCGGGACGCTTCCAGAAAACCGAAGGCGAGCGATTCGTCCACGAACCGCTCGCCCTCCGCGACCTTGCGGATGCCCCGCACCAGCCGGTGCGGTGAACCGTGCTTGTCCACGTAACCCAGCGCCCGCGCCTCGAACGCCCGGCGCAGCGCCCCCGGCCGCCCCGCCGACGCCAGCACCAGCAGCGCCGTACCGGCGCCCAGCAGCTCGCGGTCCGTGTCCGCCCCGCCGTCCAGCAGCGCCCCCGCCCCAGGACAGTCGAGGTCCACCACGCACACGTCCGGCCGTAACGCCCCGACGTGCCTGCCGGCCGAGCGCCAGCCGGCCGAGAACACGTCGAACGCCCCCTCCGATCTCAGCAGCGCCACCAGCGCCGACCTCAGCAGACTGACGCTGTGCAACACCAGCACCTTCGTCATGCCATCCCCTCCCGGTTTTCCCGGCCGATCACGCCGGGTGGCCGCACGGCCACCCATCCGGCTTCCCCGAGCGGCCGGGCCGGAACATCGCCCCGAGGTACGTGCGGGGCGCACGCCTGGTACCTCTGAGCGCCCCCTGCGCTACCGTGCGCACACGCGTGCGCCCTGTGGGTGCCCCGTACACACGTTGGTGGGCGGGGCGCCGGTCGCGTGGTGGGAAGCGGCGCGTCGCCGGAAAATGTCGGGGTATGCGGTGGTCCTCCGTACGACGAGGAGGGTGGACCCATGACGTACACGACCGACCGGCCCGTGACCCCGGAGGGGGAGACCGAGCTGCCCACCGTGCGCTCCCTGCGGGAACTGGGGGAACTGGTGGAACACCAGGGGCCGCTCTACGTCCGCTGGTCCCGGGGCCCCGCCCGCGACCTGGACGCCACCCGCAGCGTCGACGAGCTCACCGGGATCCCCATGCCCGGCCTGTCGGCGAACCCCCTCCAGGTGGAGTCCTGGTGGGGCGACCGCTCCCTGCGCCTGTGGGTCGCGCGCCGGCTGTACGACTACTGCCACCTGCGCCGCGACCGGGACGGTGACGTACGCCCCTGGACGCTGCGCGGACGCGAGGTCGGCCGCGGCCCCGACAACGAACCGCTGGTCCGCGACATCGAACCGGTCAGCTGGATCGACCTGACGGTCATCGAGGAGGCGGAGGACGAAGTGGCCCGCCAGCGCCGCCCCTGGGGCCCCATGCGCCGCTGACGCTCCGCCCCCGCGCCCTCCCGCCCTCAACCGAGCCACCCCCCCACCAGTGACCAAGGTCCCGCCTGCCGTCCGGCATCCGGGGCAGACGGGCCCTCATGTCGACAGCGAACGATCAGCCGCTCAAGCGCGCGCTCACCACCCCCCTCCTGTACTTCTTCATCCTCGGCGACGTCCTCGGCGCCGGTGTGTACGTCCTGATCGGCCAGGTCGCCGCCGACTCCGGAGGCGCCGTCTGGGTGCCGCTCGCCGCCGCCCTCGCGCTGGCCCTGCTCACAGCGGCCTCCTACGCGGAGCTCGCCACCAAGTACCCGCGTGCCGGTGGCGCCTCCCACTACGCCACCCGGGCCTACGGCCCGTTCGCCGGGTTCCTGGCCGGTTTCTGCATGCTCGCCGCCGGGATCGTCTCCGTCGGCGCGCTCGCCCGGGGCTTTGCCGGCGACTACCTGACGGCCTTCGTCACGCTCCCCGTCGCCCTGGTCGCGGTGGTGTTCCTGGCGGCCCTCGCCCTGCTCAACGCCCGCGGCATCCAGGAGTCCACCCGCGCCAACGTGGTGGCCACCCTCATCGAGCTGGGCGGCCTGGCGATCATCGTCGTGCTGGGCGCCTGGCTGCTGCTGCGGGGCGACGGCGACCCCGACCGGCTCACCCGGCTCGGCACCCCCGAGCACGGGGCCGCCGCCGCCGTGCTGAGCGGCGCCGTCCTCGCGTACTACTCCTTCGTGGGCTTCGAGACCTCGGTCAACGTCGCCGAGGAAACCCGCGACCCCCGGCGCTCCTACCCGCGCGCCCTGTTCGGCGCGCTCCTCACGGCCGGCGCGGTGTACGTTCTCGTCGGCCTGGCCGCCTCCGCCGCCGTGCCGACCGGCACGCTGGCCGCTTCCAGCGGGCCGCTGCTGGAGGTGGTGAAGGCGGCGGGCGGCGTACCGGTATGGCTGTTCAGCGCGATCGCACTGGTCGCCGTCGCCAACGGCGCCCTGCTGACCGGCATCATGTCCTCCCGGCTCGCCTACGGCATGGCCCGGGACGGGCTGCTGCCCGCGGCCCTGACGAAGGTGCTGCCGGGGCGCCGCACCCCGTGGGCCGCGATCGCGCTCACGACGGCCCTGTCGATGGTGCTGGCCCTCACGGGCAGCGTCGCCACCCTCGCCTCCACCCTGGTGCTGCTGCTCCTGGTGGTGTTCTTCATGGTCAACACCGCCGTGCTCGTCCTGCGCCGCGACCCGGGCGTCCCCGGGCACTTCCGGGCGCCGACCGTGCTCCCGGTGCTCGGCGCGGCCTCCTGCGTGCTGCTCGCCACCCAGGTCGAGCCGGAGGTGTGGCTGCGCGGGCTGATCGTGCTGGGCGTCGGCCTGGTCCTCGCCGCGGTGGCCGCCGCCCGGCGCGACGGGAAGCGGACACCCGCCCGGAGCCGGTGACGCGTGGGCCGTACGCGGTACCGCGCGGCGCGGCGGCTTGGCGACGGGGCCCGGGCGGGGGTGGCCTGGCCCTGCGTGTGCCCACACCTGAGGCCCCGGGAGTACCAGATGTCCCTCCGTGCCACCGCCGCAGCAGCCGTCCTCCTCGCGCTCGCCGCGGCCGTCCCCGTCCACGCCGACACCCAGGACCCCGTCCTCGACGGGGACGCGGGGCTGTTCCTCACCGTCTCGGGCGGCGACGAGAGCTGGATCCGGGGCGTCCGGCTGCGCTGCTCACCCCGTCCCAGCGGCCCGCACCCCGACGCGGAGGGCGCGTGCGCCGCCCTGGACACGGCACGCGGGAACCCCGAGCGGCTCCTCGGCGACCGGCATCCGTGCACCAAGAGGTTCGATCCGGTCACCGCCCGTGCCGTCGGGGAATGGCGCGGTCTGCGGATGGACTGGCGCAAGACGTACCCGAACGCCTGCGTGCTGGACACCGCGACCGGGCCGGTCTTCCGCTTCTGAGGCGTTCCGGCCGGCCCGGGTCACGAGTCCCGGGTCGCCGCCATGCCGATCGTCACCAGCCCGAGCACCACCCAGCCGAACCACAGCCAGCCGTTGCTGCCGAGCGCCACCGTGTACGCCGTCGTCACCACCAGCGCCCCGATGGTGAGCCCGCTCATCGTCTTCGTGGAACCGGACATGCGCGTCCTCCTCATGGCGGCCGTACCGCCATGGTCGCCCCGGAGAGGGTCCCGGCGCTACCGCCCCGGCGCTACCGCCTCGGCGCTACCGCCCCGGCGCTACTGCCCCGGCGCTACTGCCCCGGCGCCGCGGCCCGGGCGCCGCGGCCCGGTGCTACTGCCCGCGCGCCTGGAGGGAGGCGAGGTAGGCGTTGTACGCCTCCAGCTCCTTGTCCCCGTCCCGGTCGGCCGCCCGGTCCGTGCGGACCGCCTGGCGCTGCTCGGACCGGTACCACTGGTAGACCAGCGCGATCAGCACCAGCACGGACGGGATCTCGCTGAACGCCCAGGCGATGCCGCCCGCCGCGTTCTGGTCGTCGAGGGCGTCGATGCCGAGCGAGGCCGGCGGGTTCCCGTACACCTTGACCATCGGCTCCGTCGCCATCATCAGCGCGATGCCGAAGAAGGCGTGGAACGGCATGCCCGCGAACAGCTCCAGCATCCGCATCACGTAACCCGGCCGGTGCGGCCCGGGGTCCACACCCATGATCGGCCAGAAGAACACCAGGCCGACCGCGAGGAAGTGCACCATCATCGCGATGTGCCCCGGCCGGGAACTCATCAGGAAGTCGAACAGCGGCGTGAAGTACAGGGCGTACAGACTCGCGATGAACAGCGGGATCGTGAACACCGGGTGCGTGACGATCCGCATGTAGCGGCTGTGGAGCAGCGCCAGCAGCAGCTCGCGCGGCCCCTTGGTGCCGCGCCGGGACGCCACCGGGAGGGCGCGCAGCGCCAGCGTCACCGGCGCTCCGAGCAGCAGCAGGATGGGCGAGAGCATGCTGATGACCATGTGCTGGACCATGTGCACGCTGAACATGACCATGCCGTATTCGTTCAGCCGGGTGCACATGACCAGCGCGACGCTGAGCACTCCCACCGTGAAGAACACGGTCCGGCCGGCCGACCAGGCGTCCCCGCGCCGGCGCAACCGCGCCACGCCCCACCCGTACAGGCCGAGGGCCACCAGGCAGCCGGTGAGGAAGAAGAGGTCGGGCGAGAACTCCAGGGCCCGCCCCAGGCTGAACGGCGGCAGATCCATGGGCATGTCGTGCGTGCCGTGCCCGCTGTGATCCATCCGCCGGCTCCTGATTCGTTTCGTACGGGGTTGTCCGCTTGCGGGGTCCAGACTAGAACCGCCCCCGATCGCGGCTGCGACCGGGGGCGGGTGGGCCGGAACGGACCAGGATCACGACGGGGGCGTCACAGGACGGTCTCGGCCTCGTCGTACCGCTCCGACGGCACGGTCTTCAGCGTCTCCACGGCCTGGGCCAGCGGCACCATCACGATGTCCGTACCGCGCAGCGCGGTCAGCATGCCGAATTCGCCCCGGTGCGCGGCCTCCACCGCGTGCCACCCGAACCGCGTCGCCAGGACCCGGTCGTACGCCGTCGGCGTGCCGCCCCGCTGGACGTGGCCGAGGATCACCGCGCGGGCCTCCTTGCCGAGCCGGTGCTCCAGCTCGCCGGCCAGCTGCTGGGCGACGCCGGCGAACCGCTCGTGCCCGTAGATGTCCTTGCCGCCCTCGTTGAAGTCCATGGAGCCCGCGCGCGGCTTGGCACCCTCGGCCACCACGACGATGGCGAACTTCTTGCCCGCCTCGAACCGCGCCCCGACCCGGGTCGTCAGCTCGCCGATGTCGAAGGGCCGCTCGGGCACGACGATCGCGTGCGCGCCGGCGGCCATGCCGGAGTGCAGCGCGATCCAGCCGGTGTGGCGGCCCATGACCTCGACGATCAGCACGCGCTGGTGGGACTCGGCCGTCGTCTTGAGCCGGTCGAGCGCCTCGGTGGCGACCCCGACGGCGGTGTCGAACCCGAAGGTGACGTCGGTCGACGCGATGTCGTTGTCGATGGTCTTCGGCACGCCGACGATCGGCAGCCCCGCCCGGGAGAGGAGGTTCGCCGCCTTGAGGGTGCCCTCGCCGCCGATCGGGATGATCGCGTCGAGGCCGAGGTCGGCGACGTGCCCCTTGGCGCGCTCGACCCCGTCGACCAGGTGCGCCGGCTGGACCCGGGAGGAGCCCAGGATCGTGCCGCCCCGGGCCAGGATGCCGGCCACCGCGTCCAGGTCGAGCTTGCGGTAGTCGCACTCCAGGAGGCCCTTCCAACCGTCGTGGAAGCCGATGACCTCGTCACCGTGGTCGACGACGGCGCGGTGCACGACGGAACGGATGACGGCGTTCAGACCGGGGCAGTCGCCGCCGGAGGTGAGCACACCAATGCGCATAGCCCGAGATACCTTTGCAACGTGGGCCGACTCCCGGACCACGTCGTCCGGTTGGATCCCCGCCACCCTACCGGCGTTGGGTGACGGGGCCGAAACGAGCATCCGACTACTGGACGGTAGTCGTAGGAACCGACGAGATCCGGGGGTCGACGGCTCCTCAGGCGGACTGCGAGGCCGCCGCGATCCGCTCGGAGCGCAGCGCCTCGTACCACCGGTCGTCGGTCGGCGGCAGGGCGTTCACGTCCAGGGCCAGCTTCAGCAGCAGGTCCGCGATCTGCGGATTGCGCGCCATGACCGGTCCGTGCATGTACGTCCCGAAAACGGTCTCGTTGAACGCGCCCTCGGTGCCGTCCCCGGTGCCGTTGCCGTTGCCGAACACCGTCCGGGCGAAGGGCCGGGCCGTCGGGCCCAGGTGGGTGACGCCCTGGTGGTTCTCGAACCCGGTCAGCTGGGGCAGGCCCAGGCGCGGGTCGATGTCCGCCAGTACGTCACCGACGCAGCGGGCGCCCTCGCCGCGCGTCGAGATCACGTCGAGCAGGCCGAGACCCGGTTCCCGCTCCCCGAGGTCGTTGATGAACTCGTGGCCGAGGATCTGGTAGCCGGCGCACACCGAGAAGATGATCGCGCCGTTCTCGGCCGCGCGGTTCAGACCGCCGTCGCGGCGCAGCCGCTCGGCCGCCAGCCGCTGCGGCCGGTCCTCGCCGCCGCCGATCAGGTAGATGTCGCCGGACGTCGGGATCGGCTGGTCGCTGCGCACGTCCACCCGCTGCACGTCCAGGCCGCGCTGGCGCGCGCGCCGCTCCACCACGAGGGCGTTGCCCTGGTCTCCGTACGTACTGAGCAGGTCCGGGTAGACCCACACGAGACGCAGACTGCTGTCGCTCATGCTCATCCTTCTCGGGGTCAGTTGCCGACGCGGCGGCGGACGTCCTGGAACGCGGTGTAGTTGGCGATCAGCTCGATCCGCCCGGGCGGGGAGAGCTGCACGGCCTCGTCGACCGTCTCGCACACCCGGAAGTCCAGGCCCGCGACCTCGAGCCGGACCGCCAGGTCCAGCCGCCGGTCGCCGATCACCACGATCGGGTGCCCGGCCAGCCGCGTGTAGTCCACGTCCCAGAGCCAGGACGTGTCCGTGCCGTCCGCGCCACGGG
Organism: Streptomyces sp. NPDC045701; assembly: GCF_056432045.1. Lineage (NCBI taxonomy): Bacteria > Bacillati > Actinomycetota > Actinomycetes > Kitasatosporales > Streptomycetaceae > Streptomyces > Streptomyces sp. NPDC045701. The sequence continues at coordinate 117,478 of NZ_JBWKJV010000006.1, forward strand.
CGTTGACGGAGAGGATGACCGGCGTCGGCGGCGGGTCGATCAGCGAGAACGTCTCGAGCCAGCCCGCCGGGTTCTTCGCCAGCAGCAGCCGCAGGTCGCGGCCCTGGAAGGAGACCACGTCGTACCGGCCGGCCACCGCCTGCACCTGGTACATGCGCTCCAGCGCCACCTGCGGCGGTACGCCGAACACGGCCGCGACGGCGGCGGAGGTCGCGGCGTTCGCCCGGTTGGCGCGGCCCGGCAGCTGGAGGTGGATCGGCCACGCCGAACCGTGCGGGTCCAGGACGTGGTCGCCGCTGAGCGCCCAGCTGGGGGCGGGGCGGCGGAAGCCGCACTCGCCGCAGAACCAGTCGTCGCCGGGGCGCTGCATCACACCGCCGCAGGCGGGGCACGACCAGGCGTCGTCCTTCCACTCCTGACCGGCCGCCACCCACACGACGTTGGCGGAGGAGGACGCGGCCCAGACGACGAGCGGGTCGTCGGCGTTGGCGATGACGACCGCCTTCGTGCCGGACAGTCCCTCGCGCCACTTCTCGGCGAGCATCCGTGTCTCGGCGGCGCGGTCGAGCTGGTCGCGGGAGAGGTTGAGCAGCGCGATCGCCTTCGGGGCCACGTCGCGCGCGACGCCGGCGAGGTACTTCTCGTCGACCTCGATCACGCCGTACTTGGCGTCCGAGCCGCCCGCGAGGGCGGAGGTGATGCCCGCGGGCATGTTCGCGCCGAGCGCGTTCGAGACGACCGGGCCGCTGGCCCGCAGTGCCTCGGCGATCAGCCGTGTGGTGGTGGTCTTGCCGTTGGTCGCCGACACCAGGACGACGTCCAGGTGCTGCGCCAGCCGCCCGAGCAGTTCGGGGTCCAGCTTGAGCGCCACCCGGCCGCCGATCACCGATCCGCTGCCGCGTCCCGCGGCGCGTGACACCGCCGCTGCGGCCTTTCCTGCCGTCACGGCCAGCTTGGCGCGCGGCGACAGCGGCTCCGTGTTGCCTGCCATCGTCCTTGTTCCTCCTAGCGTGGGTCCGGGCTCAGCCTATCGAGATCCGGCCGGGCGCCCGAACCGCGCCACCTGCCGAAACCCCCGAAGCGGCCGGGAACGTACGCTGAGTGCCATGCGAAACCGGCCGATCCCCGGCAGTTCCGGCCATGTACGAGCCATGACCCTGCTCGGCGACCCGGTCCTGCACGCCCCCTGCGAGCCCGTCACCGACTTCGGTCCGTCCCTGTCCCGGCTCATCGAGGACATGTTCGCGACGATGTACGCGGCGCAGGGCGTCGGCCTCGCGGCGAACCAGGTCGGCGTGGCGTCGCGGGTATTCGTGTACGACTGCCCCGACGACGAGGACGTCCGCCACCTCGGCCACGTCGTCAACCCGCGCCTGGTGGAGGCGGACGGGGTGACGGTGCGCGGGCCGGAGGGCTGCCTGTCCCTGCCGGGCATCGAGGCCGGCACGGAACGCTTCGACCGCGCGGTGGTCGAGGGTGTCGACCGCCTCGGCAGGCCGGTGCGCGTCGAGGGCACGGGCTTCTTCGCCCGCTGCCTCCAGCACGAGTGCGACCACCTGGAGGGCGCGGTCTACACCGACCGCCTCACCGGGTGGCGCCGCGCCCGTGCCCTGCGCGCGGCGGGCCGAGCCCCCTGGGCCCGGGGCCGCTGACGGAGGGCGTCCGGCGGGCGGCCGCGCCGACGGCCGGGCCGGAACGCGGGTCAGAACCCGGGGCTGTCCACCCTGTCGTCGACCTGCTCCAGGCGGCCCCAGAGCAGGTCCGCCAGACCCCGCACCAACTCCTCCCGGGAACAGGGGCGTTCACCGAGCCACCAGTCGCCCGCGGCGTGCATCATCCCGACGATGCCGTGCCCCCACACCCGGGCCAGCACCTCGCTCTCCGGCCCCAGGTCGACGCGTTCGGCGATCACCCGGGCCAGCTCCTCGCCCATGCGGCGCAGCACGGGGGCGGAGTGGCGGCCCGTGTCGAAGCCGTGCTCCGGCTGCTGCCCGCCGCCGGTCTCCTCCGACGGGTGCATCAGGAAGCGGTACACCTGGGGGCGGGCCTCGATGGCGGTCAGGTACGTGTCGAGCGTCGCCTCCACCCGCCGGCGCCGGTCGGCGGGCGCGTCGAGGGCGGAGCGCAGGTTGGCCAGCAGGGCGTCCGTGTGGCGCGTGGCGAGCGCGCGGTACAGTCCGCCCTTGTCGCCGAAGTGCCGGTAGAGGATCGGCTTGGTGATGCCGGCCTCCGCCGCGATGGCGTTCATGGACGCCTGCGGCCCGTCGCGGAGGACCACGCGGTCGGCGGCCTCGAGCAGCTCGCGTCGCCGCTGGTCGGCCGACCGCTGCTGCTCGGTCCGGTGTGTGGTCTCCATAGCGTGTCTCCCCGCCCGTGCGATGTCCCTAAGACCCGCGCAACGTAACACCCGGCCCGTCGGGGCCGCCGGTTGACAGCGTCTACTTGCCGGTAACAGACTGCGGTTACCGCTAGTAACACGCCGGGAGGGAACATGGCCGAGTTCACCTTTGAACTCAATGACGACCAGAAGCAGGTCCGTGACTGGCTGCACGGCTTCGCCGAGGACGTGATCCGACCGGCCGCCTCCGAGTGGGACGAGCGGGAGGAGACCCCCTGGCCGATCATCCAGGAAGCCGCCAAGGTCGGCATCTACTCCCTCGACTTCTACGCCCAGCAGTTCTTCGACCCCACCGGCCTCGGCATCCCGATGACCATGGAGGAGCTGTTCTGGGGCGACGCGGGCATCGCCCTGTCCATCGTCGGTACGGGCCTGGCGGCCGTCGGCGTCCTCGCCAACGGCACCGAGGAGCAGATCGGCACCTGGATCCCGCAGATGTACGGCACGCCCGACGACGTCAAGGTCGCCGCCTTCTGCTCCTCCGAGCCCGACGCCGGCTCGGACGTCGCCGCCATGCGTACCCGCGCGGTCTACGACGAGGCCAAGGACGAGTGGGTGCTCAACGGCACCAAGACCTGGGCGACCAACGGCGGCATCGCCAACGTCCACGTCGTCGTCGCCGTCGTCGACCCCGCGCTCGGCTCCAAGGGCCACGCGTCCTTCATCATCCCGCCGGGCACCCCCGGACTGTCCCAGGGGCAGAAGTTCAAGAAGCACGGCATCCGCGCCTCCCACACCGCCGAGGTCGTCCTGGACGACGTCCGCGTCCCCGGCTCCTGCCTGCTCGGCGGCAAGGACAAGCTCGACGAGCGCCTCGCCCGCGCCCGCGAGAAGGTTGCGAAGGCCGGCAAGGACGGGGAGCGGGTGAAGAACGCCGCCATGGCGACCTTCGAGGCGTCCCGCCCCGCCGTCGGCGCCATGGCCGTGGGCACCGCCCGCGCCGCGTACGAGGTGGCGCTCGACTACGCCCGGACGCGCGTCCAGTTCGGCCGCCCCATCATCGACAACCAGGGCGTCGCCTTCCAGCTGGCCGACATGCGCACCCAGATCGACGCGGCCCGCCTCCTGGTCTGGCGCGCCTCCTGGATGGCCACCACCGGCAAGCCGTTCACCTCCGCCGAGGGCTCGATGTCCAAGCTCTACGCCAGCGAGGTCGCCAAGAAGGTCACGGCCCAGGCCGTCCAGATCCTCGGCGGCAACGGCTTCACCCGCGAATACCCGGTGGAGCGCATGCACCGCGACGCCGCGATCTACACCATCTTCGAAGGCACCAGCGAGATCCAGCGCCTGGTCATCGCCCGCACCCTGTCGGGCATGCCGATCCGCTGAACCGGCGGTCCGCCGGATCGGAACTCCGCCGAAGGCGGGAACGGCGGGTGCGCCGACCCCGCTCCTCCGCGAGGGCGGGCCGACGGACTCCGTTTCCGATCCCGCGACCTGCGCGGATGGCGTGGGACAGCGGCGAACTTCACCGCAGCCGCCTGGAGCCGCTGCGGGGCGCTCAGGTCACCGAAGCGGTGTCCCTGGCCGTGGCCACCGGCAGAAGTGGGGCCCTGCCGGTGGCCACGGCCCTACAGCCCGTTCAGTGGCTGTTGAAGGGCTCCGGAACGTCCCGGTCGCCGCAGTCGACTTCCACTCCGTCGTCGACTCGGCACTCCTTCACCTCGAACGGGTCTCACGAGTCGAGGCCCTGGCGGACGTAGGAGTACGTCTGCGTCTTCTCGTTCTGGTAGCCGGAGGCGGTGAGCGGCCCGTACGCGCCGCTGGTACCTCCCACCGCCCAGCGCCAGCGGAAGTATCGCGCACAAACGCTGCTGGAGGTGGACGCAGCCACTTGGCGAGGCACTCAGAAGTAGGTGTTCCAGCAGTTGGCACGGGTCGTGATGTCCGTGCCCCGCTGTGTGCACGTCGTGACCCTGTAGACGCGTGACGCGTCAACATAGACACCCGCTCCGGGACCGTTGTCGGCGCCGTTGGCGTCGTAGGCATAGGCCAGGCGGGTGCCGGCGGAATTGTAAGCACTCGCGACAACCCGCCGTGCGTCTGCATCGCCGTCTTCGACGTAAAAGAGGTTCTGGGTCATGTCCAGCACGGCATGTCCGAGGTAGGACGGGCTGGTGTAACAGCGAATCGCTTCGGCGTGGGCGGCCGTCTGGCCCAGGAAGAGCAGAGTGCTGGCGAGTCCGCCCACAACGGCAAGGGCACGTTTCTTCATTCTGTTGATCCCTTCTCCTGCTGTATCGGCCGCCTCATCGTCCCCTCGGGAGATCAAGGGCACGCGCCGATAGTGGCGCGTACGGACTTCGGCAGACCTCAACGCCCGGCTTGTAGGGCAACAGATTGCTGCAGCGCTCACCGTACGGCTTGTAAAAATGCGAACCCGCGCCCCGGAAGGGATCCGTGCGCGGGTCCGGATAGTCGGTAGAGATGACCTGATGCCAACTTCACCGGCCTGGGTGTGGGGGAGCAGACTGCTTCTGGCGCGTTCGTCAACCTGCTGAACAGAGCACGGGTGGGCAGGAGCGCACCGGCCGGTATCAGGGGGGTCCGGGATGGCGCAGGCTACGGGCCAGCGTTCGGTGCGACCGGCTCCGGGCTGGTTGCGCCCCTACGTGGTGAGCTATCGGGGCTACCACTTGCAACGTGTCCTGGGGCAGCCCAGGGTCAACCTGCCGGCGGCTACCGTGACGTTGCTTCTCGGGTGGGCCGATCCCTTGAGCATCCACGCAGGAAGTGGGCAGGACCCGTCGGGGAGTGCTTGGCACAATCTGGTGGCGGGGCTGCGTAGTGCTGCGCTCCGGAGCTCCTACACCGGTACCGTCCGTGCGGTGCAGGTGGAGTTCACGCCCCTGGGGGCGTACACCTGCTTGGGGGGCGCCCCCATGCGTCACTTCGCGGAGACGCTGGTCGACCCCGACGAGGTCCTCGGCCGGGGCTGGACCTCCAGGGTGACCGGCCGACTGGCAGCGGCGCCGGACTGGACAGCGCGCTGCGCGGTTCTCGACGACGTCCTGGCGCAGCGGCTCACGGAAGGCCCGGTGCCCTCACCCGTGATCGGACAGTCGTGGGATCGGCTTACCGCGTCCCACGGCACGCTCACCCTCGCCGAGCTGGCCGAAGTCACCGGCCGCAGTAGCCGTCGCCTTCAAGTGCTGTTCCGCGAGCAGATCGGCCTCCCGGCGAAGACCGTCGCCCGCATCCTGCGATTCCAGCGCGCCATTACCCTGCTGACCTCGACAGACCGGTCGTTCGCCCTGACCGCAGCTGCCTGCGGCTACCACGACCAGGCCCACCTGATTCACGAATTCCACGCACTGGCCGGCCTCACGCCGACCCAGTTCCGCGAACTCACCCGGAACGCGGTGCCAGGTGGAGCCGCCATTACCGACGGACGCCTCACCGACATCACCACAAAGAGCGTCGGGTGGCCATCACCGAAGCCACCATCGACACCCCAGCCGCGACCCTGACCTCGAGATCGGCGGCACCCCGTCGCGACGGACGTTCCCTCACCCTCGCGCGGCGGGGCGCCTCCCCCGTGTGAGGCGCCCCGCCCGTCTCCGTGGCCTCACTTGACCGACCCGGCCATCACGCCCTGGACGAAGTGCCGCTGGAAGGCGAAGAACACCACCACCGGCACGATCAGGGAAAGGAAGGCGCCCGGCGCCAGGACGTCGATGTTGTTGCCGAACTGGCGGACCTGCGACTGGAGTTCCACCGTCAGGGGCTGTGAGGAGCTGTCCGCGAACAGCAGGGCCACCAGCATGTCGTTCCACACCCACAGGAACTGGAAGATCGCCAGACTCGCGATGGCCGGCCGGCCCACCGGCAGTACCAGCCGGGTGAAGATCCGCCACTCGCCGCCGCCGTCCATCCGCGCGGCCTCCAGCATCTCGCGCGGGATGTCGGCGAAGTAGTTGCGCAGCAGGAAGATCGCGAACGGCAGCCCGTACGCGACGTGGAAGAGCACCACGCCGGGGATCGTGCCGAACAGGCCGAGCCGGCCGAAGAGCTTGGCGACCGGCAGCAGGCCCACCTGCACCGGGACCACCAGCAGCGCCACCACCAGCAGGAAGATCCAGTCCCGGCCGGGGAACTCCAGCCAGGCGAAGGCGTAGCCGGCGAGCGCCGCGAGGACCACCACGAGCACGGTCGTGGGCACCGAGATCAGCACGGTGTTCCAGAAGGCCCGGGTGATGCCCGCGTTGCCCAGCAGCGCCGTGTAGTTGTCGAAGGACAGCTGTCCCGGACCGGCCAGCGCGGTCCACCAGCCGCTCGCCGCGTTGTCGTTGGCCGAGCGGAGCGAGGAGAGCAGCAGTCCGGCCACCGGGGTGATCCAGACGAGGCCCACCACCACGAGGAACGCCTGCACCACGCCGTGGCCCAGCAGGCGGCGGAGCCGGCCGCCCGGCGGCCGGGGCGGCGCGGGCCGGACGGGCGGGGGCGGGGCGGACGGGTGCGACGGGGGAGCGGTGACGGTCGCGCTCATGACTGGCTCCTGCGGAAGCGGCGGACGTTGAACACCATGGCGGGGACGACCAGCAGCAGGAGCAGCACGCCGAGTGCGCTGCCGAGCCCCTGGTCGTTGCCGCCGCCGAAGGAAACAAGCCACATCTGGGTGGCGAGGACCGTGGCGTCCTGCTGCACCGGCCCCGGCGCGATGATGTAGATCAGATCGAAGACCTTCATCACATTGATCACCAGCGTCACGAAGACGACCGTCAGCACCGGCGCCAGCAGCGGCACGGTGATCCGGCGGAACACCTGCCACTCGCTCGCCCCGTCCATCCGCGCCGCCTCCAGCGTGTCCCGCGGCAGCGACGACAGTCCGGCGCCGACGAGCACCATGGCGAATCCGGTCCAGATCCACAGGTAGGCGCCGATGATCGCCGGTGTGACGAGCGCCGGACCGAGCCAGGAGACGCCCTCGTACGGCGGCGCGAAGTTCGCCGCGGGCAGCCGGACCGTGTACGAGCCGTCCGGGAGGTCCGCGAAGCGGTACGAGCCGTCCGCCGCCGTCGTCGCCGTGGCGACCGTCCGCCCGTCCCGTACGGCCTCGACCGTCAGCCCCGGCAGGCCGCGTTCGGCCGCGTCGATCGTGCCCGGCCGGCCTCCGCCGCCGGGCGTGAAGTCCAGGTAGACGGCGCCGCGCAGCTCGTCCGGGCCGGCCTTCGCCGACGACGCGGGCTCCGCCCCGGCGGGCACCTCCTTGGGCGGCACGCCCACCAGCCCGAGGTTCACGGTCCGGCCCGGCGGGACGGCCCCGGCCGTGCCGTACGACCCGTCCGGGCCCTCGCGCAGGCCCTGGTCGTCCCTGGGCCGGGCGCTCGGGTAGGAGGACGTGCCCGCGAACGCGTCGTGCACGCCGACGACCGCCGCGTTGAGCACGCCCTTGTCGGGGTCCTCCTCGTAGGCGAGCCGGAAGATGATGCCCGCCGCGAGGAAGGACACGGCCATCGGCATGAACAGCAGCAGCTTGAACGCGGTGGCCCAGCGGACCTTCTCCACCAGCACGGCGAGGATCAGGCCCAGGCCGGTGAGCAGCGTCGGGGCGACCACCACCCAGATGGCGCTGTTGCGGATGGCGGTCAGGGTGGCGGGGTCGCGGAACATCTCCGCGTAGTTCTCCCCGCCCACGAACCGGGTCCCGGCCGCGTCGAAGAAGCTGCGCCCGACGGAGAACAGGACCGGGTAGACGACCAGCGCGCCGAGGAGCAGCAGCGCCGGGAGGACGAAGGCGACGGCGATGGTCCGCCGGCGGCGCTGGGCGCGCCGCCGGGGACCCGCGGCCCCCACGGGAGCGGTGAGGGTGGTCATGTCGTCAGCCCTTGTACGCCTTGGCCGCCGCGGCTTCGAGCGCCGCCGCGGTCGCCGCCGGGTCCGACGGGTCGCGCAGGAAGTCCTGGAGCAGCTTCCACTCGCCCACGCCCTTGGTGCCGCCGAAGGAGGCCGGTGCCTGGTCCGACATGTCGAAGCGCACCGCGTCCCCGGCGCCGATCAGCGACTGGGCCGTCTCGCGGGCCGTGTCGTCGCCGTACGAGGCGAGGTCCAGCTTCTTGTTGGGGGACAGGAACCCGCCCGCCTCCGCCCACACGGCGGCCGCCTCGGGCGTCGCCAGGAAGGCGAGGAACGCCTCCGCGGCCTTCTGGTGCTTGCCGTCCTTCAGGACCACGGCCGCGTCGCCGCCGCTGACCACCGGCGCCTTGCCGCCGGCGACCGCGGGGAAGGGGAAGAAGGCGGCGTCCTGGCCGATCTTCCTGCCGAACTGGTCCTTGGCCATCCCGGCGACGAAGTCGCCCTCGTACACCATCCCGGCCTCGGGTTCGGGACCGAAGACCTTCTCCACGGAGCCGGGGAAGTCGGTGCCCAGCGCGCCCTTGGGGCCGCCCGCGATCAGCTTCCCGTCGGAGAACAGCGTGCCGAGCGTGGTCAGGGCCTTCACCACGGTGGGGTCGGTCCAGGGGATCTCGTGCTTCGCCAGCCGGTCGTACTTCTCGGGGCCCGCCTGGGAGAGGTAGATGTTCTCGAACCAGTCGGTGAGCGTCCAGCCGTCCTCACCGGCGACCGCGAAGGCCGGGAGGCCGGAGTCGGAGACGGCCCGCGCGGTCGTCAGCATCTCCTCGTACGTCTTCGGCGCCTTGACGCCCGCCTGCTCGAACGCCTCGGGGCTGTACCACACGGTCGACTTGTGGGCGGCCTTGAAGTACAGGCCGTACAGCTTGCCGTCGACCGAGCCGTACATCGACCACACGGGAGCGAAGTTGGTGTGGACGGCGTTCACGGTGCGGGTGGGCAGCGGCTTGAGCCAGCCCTTCCTCGCGAACTGCTGGAGCACGCCGACCTGGGGGACCATCACCACGTCGGGGGCGTTGCCGCCCTCGATCTTGCTGCCGACGACCGTGGAGACGTTGTCACCGGTCGACGTGAACCGGGTCTTGGCACCGGTCTTCTCGGTGAAGGCGTCCAGCACCTTCTGGAAGTTCTTCTGCTCGGCGCCGGACCACACGCCGGCCACGTCGAGGGTCTGGCCGCTGAGCTCCTTGCTCCCGCCGCCCGCGCTCACCGGGCCGCCGCCGCAGGCGGTCGCTCCCAGCGCCAGGGCCAGCGCCGAACAGCACGCCATCGCCATCCGTCGTCGCGTCATCATCGTGATACCTCCGAGGTGGTGTGGTCACCGGTCCACCAGGCGGCGGTGGATCCGGGCAGTACGCCGGCCGGGCAGGGGCCGCTGGACAGCAGGGGCGCGCCGGACACCGGTGCGGGCACCGGCTCGGCGGTGAAGTTCACGGCGCAGACGAGGCCCTCGCCGCGCTCGAAGGCCAGGACGCCGGCCGGCGAGTCCAGCCAGCGCAGGGTGCCCTCGCCCAACTGGGGCAGCCCGTGCCGCAGTTGCAGGCCGTCGCGGTACAGGTGCCAGAACGAGCGCGTGTCGGCGAGCGCCCGGTCGGTGGCGTGGTCGGCGAACCAGCCGGGCTGCGGCAGCCACGGCTTGGCGCTCTCGGCGCCGGTGCTGAACCCGAACGGCGAGGCGTGCCCGGACCACGGCAGCGGTACGCGGCAGCCGTCGCGGACGCGGGCCCGGTTGCCGGTGCGCCGGAAGATCGGGTCGGTGAGCACCTCGTCCGGCAGGTCCACCACCTCGGGCAGGCCCAGCTCCTCGCCCTGGTAGATGTACGCGGCGCCCGGTAGCGCCAGCATCAGCAGCGCCGCGGCCCGCGCCCGGGCGGCGCCCAGGCCGCTGCCCTCGGTGCCGGACTCGCCGTACCGGGTCACCGTGCGCACCTGGTCGTGGTTGTTGAGGACCCAGGTGACGGTGGAGCCGGTGCCGACGATGTCCCGGATCGCCTCGTCGATCACCGTGCGGAAGCTGCCGGCGTCCCACGGGGCGCTCAGCAGGTCGAAGAAGAACGCCTGGTGCAGCTCGTCGGGGCGGACGTACTTGGCGTGCTCCCGGGCGCTGGGCACGGACACCTCGCCGACGAGCAGCCGTTCCCGGCCGTCGCGGGCCGTGTACTCCTCGCAGACCGCGCGCCAGTGGCGCCACACGTCGTGCACCTCGGGCTGGTTCCAGGCGAGCGGGTTGACCGAGTCGCGGGTGCGGGCGTCGGCCTCGGGGTCGGGGGAGTCCGGCAGGTCGGGGTGTTTGAAGAGGCCGGCGGCCACGTCGACGCGGAAGCCGTCCACGCCCCGGTCCAGCCAGAAGCGCAGGACGTGGTCGAAGTGGGCGGCCACCTCGGGGTTGCGCCAGTTCAGGTCCGGCTGCTCGGGCGTGAACATGTGCAGGTACCACTGGCCGGGGGTGCCGTCCTGTTCGGTGACCCGGCTCCAGGCGGGACCGCCGAACATGGCGTGCCAGTTGTTGGGCGGCACGTCGCCGCCGGGGCCGCGGCCCTCGGCGAAGTGGAACCGGGCACGGGCCTCGCCGCCGGGAGCGGAGGCGAGCGCCTCGCGGAACCAGGCGTGCTCGCTGGAGCAGTGGTTGGGGACGATGTCCAGCAGCACCTTGACGCCCAGCCGGTGCGCGTCGGTCACCAGCCGGCCGAATTCGCCGAGGTCGCCGAAGACGGGGTCCACGTCGCAGTAGTCGGCCACGTCGTACCCGTGGTCGGCCTGCGGGGACGGGTAGAAGGGGCTCAGCCAGATCCCGTCGACGCCGAGCTTCTTGAGGTACGGAAGTCCGGCGCGGACCCCGGCGAGGTCGCCGATGCCGTCACCGGTGCTGTCCAGGAAGCTGCGGACGTACACCTGGTAGATCACCGCGTCGCGCCACCAGGGGTGGGCGGTCCGGTGCGTGAGGTGCTGCGAGAGGCCGTCATCGGCCGGAGCTGTGAGCATCACCCGTTGACCTGTTTCTTCGTGAAGGGGTGCGCGCCATCCAGAGCGGATAGCGGTTATGCATGCATGTTAGGTAGGCGTGCCGAGAGGGTGTCAACGAGTGTGCGCGAAACAGTGAAATCCGGCGGCTTATGTCCGGATATGAACCAGGGGCATGAATGCGCAGCTACCTAACGGGTAACTATCCAGGCGCTCGGGAACGGGAGCGTCAGCGGCGGCGGGCGATGGCCGCGAGCTCGCCGGCCAGCCGGCCCACCGCCGCCTCGGGCGACTGGTGCTGCGCCATCGCGTCGTGCACCACCGCCTGCACGGCCAGGCTGACCTGCTCGTAGTGCGGGCTCTTGGGGCGCGGCGCCGCCGCCAGCACACTGCTCCGCAGCGCCGTGAGGTACGGGAAGCGGCGGACCAGCGCCGGGTCCCCGTACAGGGCGGCACGCACCGGGGGCAGGGCGCCCTCGGCCAGCACCCGGCGCTGCACCCGCTCGCTCGTCAGGTACGCGATGAGGTCGCGCGCCGACTCCGGGTGCCGCGCATGCCTGCTCACCGCCAGGTTGGAGCCGCCCAGCACGCTGGTGCCCGGCCCGAGGGGGCCCGGCAGGGGCACCGCGCCGAACCTCCCCGCCACCCGGGAGTCGCCGCCGGACGCGCCGGCCCAGGCGTACGGCCAGTTGCGCAGGAACAGCAGCCTGCCCTCCTGGAACGCCTGCCGCGACTCCTCCTCCGTGTACGTCAGGGCCTCCCGGGGGATCCAGCCGTCCCGGACACCCCGCGCCAGGAAACCGATCCCCCCGCGGGCCGCGGCGGAGTCCACCGTGACCCGCTCGCCCTCGTCGCCGAGGATGGTGCCGCCCGCCGAGTACACCGCCTCCGCGGCGTTCACCGTCAGCCCCTCGTACGGCAGGAACTGGCCCGCGTACCCGTGCAGCCCGTACGCCGGGGCGAGCGTCCGCGCCTGCCGCTCCAGCTCCGCCCACGTCCGCGGCGGCCGCTGGCCCGCGCGGTCGAGGACGTCCTTGCGGTAGAAGAGCATCCCGGCGTTGGTGACGTACGGAACGGCGTACAGCCTGCCGTCGTACGTCGCCGTGTCCACCACCGGGGGCAGGAAGCTGCTCAGCGGGAACCGCTCGCGGTCCACGGGCGCGATCCACCCTGCGGCGGCGAACTCCGAGGTCCACGCGACGTCGATGTTGAGGACGTCGAACCGGCCGGCCCCCGACCGCAGGTCCGTGATCATCTGCGACCGGGTCTCGTCCGCCGAGTCCGGCAGCTCGACCAGCGTCACCCTTTCGCCCGGATGTGCCCGGTTCCAGCCGTCCAGGATCCGGCCCAGGTACCCGGTGAGGTCCCCGGCCGTGGCCAGGGTCATCGGCCCCCGCCCCCCGTCGGGCGCCCGGCCCGCGGGAGCGACGCCGGAAGCCGCGTACCCGGTCAGCACGACCATGACGACGAGGAGACCCCTACCCGCGGCACGTATCCACCGCATAGGTTCCTCCCTGAGCACCCGGACCAGGACGACGGCGTCCGCGTCTCGGGCATGTATACCCGTTAGGCATGGGCGATACTAGAGCCCACATCACATCGGGAGCACGCGGAGGAGGACAGCACGGGTGCGCCTTCCCCTCCTCGCGCTCCTGGCCCGTGGCCCCGCCCACGGCTACGAGCTCAAGCAGGACCTTGAGCAACTGCTGGGCGCCGCGTACCCTCCCACCAACGTCGGCCAGATCTATGTGACACTCGGCCGGCTGGAGAAGTCCGGGCTCATCGAGGGCGAGGAGATCGCCCAGGAGAGCCGGCCCAACAAGAAGATCTACCGCCTCACCGACGCCGGGCAGGAAGCACTGCGCGCCTGGTTCGAGGAGACGGCCGACGAACCGAGGGTCCGGGACGAGTTCTTCATGAAACTCGCCCTCGCCCCCCGCACCGGTCTCGCCGACCAGATCGCCCTGATCAACAAACAGCGACGCGAGTACCTCAACACCATGCGCAACCTCTCCAAGCTGGCCGCGACCGAAGACCGCGGCAACCGCATGTCGCACCTGTTGATCGAGGGCGCCATGCTGCACCTCCAGGCCGACCTCGACTGGCTGGAGCGCTGCCAGGAGGAACTGGAGGACCTGCGATGACGGACGCCTCCGCGATACCCGCGACGCCCCTGCTGCGCGCCGAGGGCCTGGTCAAGACCCACCACGGCGAGGGCGCCCCCGCCCACGCCGTGCGCGGTGTCGACCTCTCCGTACGGCACGGCGAGTTCGTCGCCGTCACCGGCCCCTCGGGAGCCGGGAAATCCACGCTGCTGCACCTGCTCGGCGGACTCCAGCGCCCCGACAGCGGCTCCCTGTGGCTCGACGGCGAGCGCACCGACGGGTACGGCGAGGCACGGTGGGCCGTCGAACGGCGCCGCCGCATCGGCATCGTCTTCCAGTTCTTCAACCTGGTCTCCAACCTGACCGTCGCCGACAACGTCGAACTGCCCGCCCTCCTCGCCGGCACCTCCGCCAGGCAGGCCCGCGCCGAGCGCGAGAAGCTCCTCGCCGAGCTCGGCCTGGAGGGCAAGGCCCGCAGCATGCCCGGCGAACTGTCCGGCGGCGAACAGCAGCGCGTCGCCCTCGCCCGCGCCCTGGTCAACCACCCGCGCCTGCTCCTCGCCGACGAACCGGCCGGCAGTCTCGACAGCAAGGGCACCCGCGAGGTCATGCGGCTGCTGAGCCGGTTCCACCGGCGCGGGCAGACCATCGTCCTCGTGACCCACGACGCCCGGCTCGCCAGCGCCGCGGACCGGGTCATCAGCTTCTTCGACGGCCGGATCGCCGACGACGCCGAACTCGGCGGCGAGCCCCCGCGCCGCACCGGCCCGGCCGGCGTCATCGCGCTGAACGACCTGAGGGACTGACCGGCTGTGCGGGCCATGCTGCGCTGGGCGCACGCCGATCTGCGGACCCACCGGGGCGAGGCACTGTTCCTCGTCGCCGCCACCGCCGGGATCGTCGCGTCGCTGCTGCTCGCCACCGCGCTCTTCGGCTACGCCACCAACCCCTGGCAGCGGGTGTTCACCCAGTCCCGGGGCGCCCACGTCTGGATCCACACCGGGCCCGCCGCCGACACCGGCCGGCTCGCCGCCCTGGACGGCGTCGACGCCGTGTCCGGCCCCTACCGCACCGCCACCACCACCGTCGCCTCACGCGGCGCCCGCGCCGGCGTGGAACTGCGCGCCACGGACGGCGGCCCGCCCCCGACCGGCCGCCCCCTCATGACGTCCGGCCGCTGGCTCGACCCGGCCACGCCCGACGGCGTCGTCCTCGAGGCGGGCCTCGCCCGCGCCCTGTGGGCGGAGCCCGGCGACCGGCTCGCCGTCGCCGACCGCACGGTGACCGTCCTGGGCGTCGCCGAGACCGCCGAGCGCCGCTACCGGCCCGGCGAACGGCCCGGCACCATCTGGGCCCTGCCGCGCGCCGTGCCCCTCGACCGCACCGGCGGCCAGGTCGTCGGACTGCGGCTCGCCGACCCCGGCGACACCGACTACACCGTCCAGCGCGCCGTCACCACGCTCGGCGCGGGCGCCGTCGGCGACGTCTCCACCTGGCAGCAGGCCCGCGGCGAGGCGCAGGGCGACACCCGGCTGCTCGGCCAGGTCCTCGGACTCTTCGGCCTCGGCGCCCTCATCGCCGCCGCGCTCGCGGTGTTCGGCGCCATCGCCACCCGGGTCCGTGGCCACCTGCGGGACATCTCCGTCCTCAAGGCCGTCGGGTTCACCCCCGGCCAGGTCGTCCGGATCTTCCTCGTCCAGCACCTGGCGTTCGCCGTGTTCGGCGCCGCCCTGGCCGTGCTGGTCGTACGGACGCTGGGCGGCCGCCTGCCGGGCCGGCTCGGGGACGCCGTGCAGGTCTGGCAGGGCCTCCCGGGCCACCTGCCGGCGCTCGTCCTGGTGCCCGCCGGGGCCGTGCTGTTCATCGGGGCGGCGACCTGCCTGGCCGCCTGGCGGGCGGGCCGCGTACCGCCGGTGCCGGTGCTGCCCGCCGCCGGGGCCCCGGGCGCCGGACTGTCCGGCGCGGCACGGAAGGCGCTCGGGCTGCGCGTGCCGCCCGCGCTGGTCCTCGGCTGGCACCGGGCCTTCGGGCGCGGGCGGCGCGCCCCGGCGGCCATCGGGCGCCTCGCCCTCCCGCTGCTGCTGATCACCGTGGCCCTCGGCGCGTGGACGACCATCGAGCGGTTCGACAGCCGCCCCGAGCAGCTCGGCCTCGCCGCCGCGCTCACCGCCCGCCCCGACGGCACGCTCACCGACCGCGACGCCACCGCGCTCCTGCGGGCCCACCGGCAGGTCGCCGCCGCCCACCCCGGCCTGGAGGTCGCCGCACTGGTCCCCGGCCAGACCGGCACCATCGCGCTGCGCGGCCTCGGCACCCGCGAGCGGCCATTCCCGTACTCCATCGCCGAGGGCCGCCCCGCCCGGGGCCCGGACGAGGCGGTCGCCGGACAGGGGCTGCTCGACCTGCTCGGCGCCCGCGTCGGCGACTGGGTGCGGCTGACCGTCGCCGGCCACCCGCAGGTGCTGCACATCGTCGGCCGCAGCATCGAACCGGAGAACGGCGGCCGGGTCGTCTCCACCTCGCTCGACACCCTCCGCGAGAACGACCCCGCCCTGCGCCCCAGCCTCTACCAGCTGCAACTGCGCCCCGGCGCCGACCCCCGGGCGGTGAGCGCCGAACTGGCCGCCGCCTCCTCCGGACGGCTGGACGTCCGCGAGGTCTCCAGCCCCGCCGACCGGCTCTCCGCGCTGCGCGGCGTCGTCGCCGGACTGATCGCCGTCCTCGCCCTCATCGGCCTCACCGAGCTGTCCACCGCCATCGGCGGCACCGTCCGCGACGGCGAGCGGGACCTGCTGGCCCTCAAGGCCATTGGCCTCTCCCCGCGCCAGATCACCGCCGTCACGCTCACCGCGACCGGGTGCACCGCCCTTGCCGCCGCCCTCCTCGGCACGGCCCTCGGCGTCCCGTTCGCCCTCTGGCTGATCGACCACGAGGCGCACGCCACCGGCATCGGCGCGGGCATCGCCCACGCCCCGCCGCCGCTCCAGCTCCTGGCGCTGGCCGCCGCCGCCGTCGCCGGCGCGGTCGCCCTGGCGGCCCTCCCGGCGGCCCGCGCCACCCGCCACCGCCTGGCGGACACCCTCAGCGCGGTGGCCTGACGTCGGCCCGGCCCGCGTGGCCGGCGGCCGCACGGGCGGGGACGGCGAATCAGCCGTTGACGAAGTCGCGTACCTGTCCGTACACCACCGGGTCGGAGCCCAGGGCACTGTGGCCGAGGCAGGCGGTGCGCGTGTTGGCGGCGCCGCTCAGGGCGACGCTGCTGTCCGGGTTGATGAAGGTGTCGCAGGGCGACCACCATGTGGCGTGGCGGGTGCCCTCGGGGGTCTCGTCGCCGGAGTTGAGCGCGGTGAGGAAGGCGGAGCCGATCCGCATCTCCGTGCACGAGGTGTCGTAGCAGGAGTTGGCCGCGTCGGTGCCGTGGTTGGGGCCGCCCAGGGAGACCCAGGCGTCGGTCTTCCCGCTGCCGCCGAGGCTCTTGGTCCAGTGACGGCTGGAGAGGCCGCCCATGGAGTGGGTGACGACGTCGACCCTGGAGGCGCCGGTCTCCGCGAGCAGCCGGTCGACCTCCGCGGCGATTCCCCGTGCGGTGGTGGCATTGGACTGGCGCCAGTCGTAGCTCCACTGGCGCAGGTGGGTCGAGGGCCAGCCGTCCGCGCGGAACCGGTCGGCCATGGTGTTCCAGTACGAGCCGGAAGAGCTGTATCCGTGTACGAACAGAATGGGGTCGCTACCGGGCCGGAAGGAGGACGCCGGAGCGGCGGCGGCGGTGTCGTCGGCGGCGTCGGCGGGGACGGTGGCGGCCAGCCCGAGCAGGGTGCTCACCACGGTGATGACCAGCAGGTTCTTCTTCATGACCTACCTCGGTGAAGGGGCGCGTGGGGGGCGCGAAAAGGAGGCTACTGGCGAGTAGTGGTGGCAGGTCAATGCCCGTGCGCACATATGAAGGAAAAAGATGGCGCGGTGATTACGCTCCATTCCGTAGCGTTATTCGGCGCCGAAAGGAAAAAGGGGGGGGCGCGAACCTTCGGCCACGAAGAAGGCGCCGGCCCCCGGCAGGGGACCGGCGCGGACGGAGCGGTGCGCGTCAGACGGACAGCCGTGCCTCGATCGCCGCGACCAGCTCGGCGCCCTCCGGCTCGGTACGCGGGCGGAAGCGGGTGACCTCGCCCCCCGGGGAGATCAGGAACTTCTCGAAGTTCCACTGGACGTCCCCGGCCACGCCGTCCGCGTCCGCCACCTTCGTGAGCTCGGTGTACAGCGGGTGCCGGTCCGGGCCGTTGACGTCCGTCTTCTCCAGGAGCGGGAAGGTCACTCCGTACGTCGCCGAGCAGAACGTGCCGATCTCCTCCGCCGTGCCGGGCTCCTGGCCGCCGAACTGGTTGCAGGGCACGCCCAGCACCGTGAAGCCCCGGTCGCCGTAGCTCTTCTGCAGCCGCTCCAGGCCCTCGTACTGCGGCGTCAGCCCGCACTTGGACGCGACGTTGACCACCAGGACCACCTTGTCCCGGTACTCGGCCAGGGTCGTCGGGTCACCGGACAGGGTGCGCAGCGGAATGTCGTACAGGGACATGTGGGGACTCCTCGTCGAGGGGAAGGACAACAGGGTCGATCAAAACACGCGCGCCTGGTAGACAGGCAGGTGTGCACCAGGAACAGCAACTGCTCGGGACGGAGACCGTCGCCGCCGGCCCCCGGCCGGTGCGGTGCCGGCTGTGCGGACGGACGCTCACCGGTGCCTCCTCGCGGCGCACCGGCCTCGGCCCCGCATGCGACGCCAAGCTGCACCCGGCCGGGCCCGACATCCGCACGCGGCGCCACGAGGTCGAGCAGGACGCGCTGCCCGGCCTGTGACGCCGCTCCGCCCGGCCCGTGCGGGTCAGTGGCGGCGGAACAGGCCCTCCTGGACCACCGACACCAGCAGTCGGCCCTCCCGGTCGTAGATCCGGCCGCGCGCGAGGCCACGGCCGCCCGTCGCGATCGGGGACTCCTGGTCGTACAGGAACCATTCGTCGGTACGGAACGGGCGGTGGAACCACATCGCGTGGTCCAGCGACGCCATGTCGAAGCCGCGCGGGCCCCACAGCGGCTCGACCGGGATGCGGACCGCGTCCAGGAGGGTCATGTCGGAGGCGTACGCCAGCGCGCAGGTGTGCACCAGCGGGTCGTCGCCGAGCGGGCCCACCGCGCGCATCCACACCGCGCTGCGCGGGTCCGCCTCCTTGAGCTCCTCGGCCGTCCACCGCAGCCGGTCGACGTAGCGGATGTCGAAGGGCTGGCGCCGCGCCATCCGTTCCAGCGCCTCCGGCAGCGCGCCCAGGTGCTCGCGGATCTCGTCGGTCACCGACGGCAGGTCCTCCGGCGGCGGGAAGTCCAGCCGCGGCGGCAACTGGTGCTCGAAGCCCGCCTCCTCCGGCTGGTGGAAGGACGCCGTGAGGTTGAAGATCGTCTTGCCGCGCTGGATCGCGGTCACCCGGCGGGTGGTGAACGACCGTCCGTCCCGCACCCGTTCGACCTGGTACACGATCGGCAGGCCCGGGATGCCGGGCCGCAGGAAGTACGCGTGCAGTGAATGGACCGGGCGGTCGCCCTCCGTGGTCCGGCCGGCCGCGACCAGGGCCTGGCCGGCGACCTGCCCGCCGAAGACCCGTTGCAGGGACTCCTGCGGGCTCGCACCACGGAAGATGTCGACCTCGATCCGTTCCAGGTCGAGCAGGTCGACGAGTCTCTCGGCGGGGTTCGTCACGAATGCTCCTTCACGCTGGACGACTTACGGCCGGCCGACTTACGGCCGGCCGACTTGGGCGGCCGGCCGGTGCGCGGCCGGCGCGCCAGCTGTCGAACGGCTCGCAGCGGGCCGGCTCACAGCTGGCCGACGTCGGTGACGCGGACGACCGCGCGGCCCTCCTCGTCCGAGGCCGCCAGGTCCACCTCCGCGCTGATGCCCCAGTCATGGTCGCCGTTCGGGTCGGCGAACGTCTGCCGGACGCGCCACAGGCCGTGTGCCGTGTTCTCGTCGGACGCGTCGATCGACAGCAGCTTCGGCCCGCGCGCGTCCGGGCCGGTGCCGAGGTCGTCGTACTCGTCCCAGTACGCGTCCATCGCCTCCGCCCACCGCTCCTCGTCCCAGCCGGACTCCGCGTCCATCTCGCCCAGCTCCGCCAGCTGGTCCAGCGCGGCCAGCTCCACCCGGCGGAACATCGCGTTGCGCACCAGCACCCGGAAGGCGCGGGCGTTGGCCGTGACCGGCTTGACCTGGTCGGCCTTCTCCTGGGCCTCCTCGGCCGTCTCGACCTCAGGGTTGGCCAGCTGCTCCCACTCGTCCAGCAGCGAGGAGTCGACCTGCCGCACCATCTCGCCCAGCCAGGCGATCAGGTCCTCCAGGTCCTCGGTCTTGAGGTCGTCCGGGATGGTGTGGTCCAGCGCCTTGTACGCGGACGCCAGGTACCGCAGCACGATGCCCTCGGTCCGCGCCAGCTCGTAGAAGGACGTGAACTCCGTGAAGGTCAGCGCCCGCTCGTACATGTCGCGGACGACGGACTTCGGCGAGACGGGGTGGTCACCGACCCACGGGTGTGAGGTCTTGTACGTGTTGTACGCGTGCCACAGCAGCTCTTCCAGCGGCTTCGGGTACGAGATGTCCTGGAGCCGCTCCATCCGCTCCTCGTACTCGACGCCGTCCGCCTTCATCGCGCCGACCGCCTCGCCGCGCGCCTTGTTCTGCTGGGCGGCGAGGATCTGGCGCGGGTCGTCCAGCGTGGACTCGACGACCGACACCATGTCGAGCGCGTACGACGGGGACTCCGGGTCCAGCAGGTCGAACGCCGCCAGCGCGAACGTCGACAGCGGCTGGTTCAGCGCGAAGTCCTGCTGGAGGTCGACGGTGAGCCGGATCGTGCGGCCCTCCGCGTCCGGCTCGGCGAGCTGCTCGACGACCCCGCCGTCCAGCAGCGAGCGGTAGATGGCGATGGCGCGGCGGATGTGCCGCAGCTGGTTCTTGCGCGGCTCGTGGTTGTCCTCCAGCAGCCGGCGCATCGCCTCGAAGGCGTTGCCGGGCCGCGCGATCACCGACAGCAGCATGGTGTGGGTGACGCGGAAACGGGACGTCAGCGGCTCGGGCTCGGAGGCGATGAGCTTCTCGAAGGTGTTCTCCGTCCAGCCGACGAAGCCCTCCGGGGCCTTCTTCCGCACCACCTTGCGGCGCTTCTTCGGGTCGTCGCCGGCCTTGGCCAGGGCCTTCTCGTTCTCGATGACGTGCTCGGGCGCCTGCGCGACCACGAACCCGGCCGTGTCGAACCCGGCGCGCCCCGCCCGGCCCGCGATCTGGTGGAACTCCCGGGCGCGCAGCGTCCGCACCCGGTTGCCGTCGTACTTGGTGAGCGCCGTGAACAGCACCGTACGGATGGGGACGTTGACCCCGACGCCCAGCGTGTCCGTCCCGCAGATGACCTTCAGCAGGCCCGCCTGGGCCAGCTTCTCCACCAGGCGCCGGTACTTGGGCAGCATGCCCGCGTGGTGCACGCCGATGCCGTGCCGCACGTACCGCGAGAGGTTCTTGCCGAACTTGGTGGTGAAGCGGAAGTTGCCGATCAGCTCGGCGATCCTGTCCTTCTCCTCGCGCGAGCACATGTTGATGCTCATCAGCGACTGCGCCCGCTCCACGGCCTGCGCCTGGGTGAAGTGGACGATGTAGACCGGTGCCTGCCTGGTCTGCAGCAGCTCGGTCAGCGTCTCCGTGATCGGCGTGAGCTGGTACTCGTACGACAGCGGCACCGGCCGGGTCGCCGAACGCACCACGGAGGTGGGGCGGCCGGTGCGGCGCGTGAGGTCCTTCTCGAACATCGAGACGTCGCCCAGCGTCGCCGACATCAGGACGAACTGCGCCTGCGGCAGTTCCAGCAGCGGGATCTGCCAGGCCCAGCCGCGGTCCGGCTCGGCGTAGAAGTGGAACTCGTCCATCACCACCTGGCCGACGTCGGCGTGCCTGCCGTCGCGCAGCGCGATCGACGCCAGCACCTCCGCCGTGCAGCAGATCACGGGCGCGTCGGCGTTCACGGACGCGTCGCCGGTCAGCATGCCCACGTTCTCGGTGCCGAAGAGCTTGCACAGGTCGAAGAACTTCTCCGACACCAACGCCTTGATCGGCGCGGTGTAGAAGGTCACCTGGTCCGCCGCGAGCGCCGTGAAGTGCGCACCGGCCGCGACCAGCGACTTGCCCGAGCCGGTGGGGGTGGAGAGGATGACGTTGGCCCCGGAGACCACCTCGATCAGCGCCTCCTCCTGGGCCGGGTAGAGCGTGAGGCCCTGGCCCTCGGCCCAGGACGAGAAGGCCTCGAAGAGGGCATCGGGGTCGGCGTCGGGCGGCAGCTGATCGATAAGGGTCACGCCCCCATCTTGCCTGGCCCGTGTCCGGAAGCGGGAACCGGCCGTCCGGATGAAGATCACGAACGGTAGGCTGTCCTGTCGACCGGGGCGCAGGACAAGAGCAAACGGGGCGGGGAACGCACATGATGGGACCGGCGCACTCACTCTCCGGGGCGGCCGCGTGGCTGGGAGTGGGGGCCGCCACCGCCGCGGCGGGGTATCCGATGCCGTGGCCGGTACTCGTCGTCGGCGCCCTGATCTGCGCCGGTGCGGCGCTCGCACCGGACCTCGACCACAAGTCGGCGACCATCTCGCGGGCCTTCGGGCCCGTCTCGCGCGGGCTCTGCGAGATCGTCGACAAGCTCTCGTACGCCGTCTACAAGGCCACCAGGACGCGCGCCGACGCCCGCCGGAGCGGCGGCCACCGCACCCTCACGCACACCTGGGTGTGGGCCGTGCTGTGCGGGGCGGGGGCGTCCGTGCTCGCCATCACCGGCGGCCGGTGGGCGGTGCTCGGGATCCTCTTCGTCCACCTGGTGCTGGCGGTGGAGGGCCTGCTGTGGCGGGCGGCCCGGATGTCCAGCGACGTCCTGGTGTGGCTGCTGGGCGCCACCAGCGCGTGGATCCTCGCGGGCGTCCTGGACAAGCCCGGCAACGGCGCGGACTGGCTGTTCACCGCGCCCGGCCAGGAGTACCTGTGGCTGGGCCTGCCGATCGTGCTGGGCGCCCTCGTCCACGACGTCGGCGACGCCCTGACCGTATCCGGCTGCCCCGTCCTGTGGCCGATCCCGGTCGGCGGGAAGCGCTGGTACCCGGTGGGGCCGCCGAAGGGCATGCGCTTCCGCGCGGGCAGCTGGGTGGAGCTCAAGGTGCTGATGCCGGCGTTCATGCTGCTCGGCGGCGTGGGTGGGGCGGCCGCGCTCAACTTCATCTGATCCCCGCTCTCGTTCGAGTGAACGGAACGGGAAGCAGTTCCACGCGACCGGAAGATCCGCTTTCTTTCTGATCATGGATTCCGTTCACCTGTCGCGCCGTCAGCTGACGGCCGGTGCCGGTGCCGTGGCGGCCGCCACCGCTCTGCCCACGGCCGCCCTCACCGCATCCCCCGCCACCGCCGCCCCGGCGCCCGCCGCGCCCCGCTCCACCGCCGACCGGGAGACCTGCCTCGCCGTCGCCCGCGCCCTCCTGGTCCTCGACGACCAGAACCGGCGCCTGATCCCGCGCTACGAGAAGGTCCTGCTGGGCGGCGGCCTGCCCAAGGCGTCCACCGCCCCCAAGGACGTCCTGGTCCTCGGCGCCGGGCCGGCCGGCATGGCCGCCGCCGCCCTCCTCAAGCACGCCGGTCACCGGGTCACCGTCATCGAGGCCAACGGCAACCGCGCCGGCGGCCGCATCAAGACCTTCCGCACCGGCGGACACGAGAACGCCGACCAGCCCTTCGCCGACCCCAGGCAGTACGCCGAGGCGGGCGCCATGCGCATCCCCGGCAGTCACCCGCTCGTCATCGGCCTGATCGACAAGTTCGGCATCACGCGCCGCCCCTTCCACTACGTCGACACCGACCCCGAGGGCAAGCCGCGCTACCGGACCTGGATCCACGTCAACGGCATCCGCGCCCGCCGCGCCGACTACGCCAAGGACCCCCGCGCGATCAACCGCTCCTTCGGCGTGCCGTCGGCGTACGAGAACATCCCGGCCGCCGACATCGTGCGCCGCGCCCTCGACCCCGTACGCGACGAGTACAGCGTCAAGCGCTCCGACGGCACCCGGGTCGACAAGCCGATGCCCGAGCTGCTCGAAGGCTGGACCCGCGTCATCCAGCGCTTCGGCGACTGGTCCATGTACCGGTTCCTCACCGAGCACGCCAAACTCGACGAGCGCACGATCGACCTGATCGGAACCCTGGAGAACATGACCTCCAGGCTGCCGCTCTCGTTCCTGCACAGCTTCATCAGCCAGGCGCTCATCAGCCCCGGCACCGCCTTCTACGAGCTGGAGGGCGGCACCGCCGTCCTCGCCGACGCGCTGCTCGAACAGGTCCGCGACGATGTCCGCTTTGACCGGCGCGTCACCCGCATCGAGACCCGGGAGAAGGGCGAGCGGGTCGTCGTCGACACGGTCTCCGAGGGGCGCGGCGGCCCCGTGGTCCGCGAGCGGTTCACCGGCGACGCGGCGATCGTGACCATCCCCTTCTCCGGACTGCGCCACGTCCAGATCTCGCCCCCGCTGTCGTACCGCAAGCGCCGTGCCGTCACCGAGGTGCACTACGACAGCGCCACCAAGGTCCTGCTCGAATTCAGCCGACGCTGGTGGGAGTTCGGTGAGGACGACTGGCGCCGCGAACTCGACGCCATGGAGCCGGGGCTCTACGACGCGTACCGCAAGGGGCAGGTGCCGCCGGACGGGCGGAGGCTCGGCCGGCACCCCTCCGTGCCCCGGGGGCACCTCACCCAGGACCAGCGCACCCACTACGCGGCGAACGCCCACGTCTCCCGCGACCAGCCCGAGGCCGCCGAGGTCATCGGCGGCGGGTCGGTCACCGACAACCCGAACCGCTTCATGTTCAACCCCTCCCACCCCGTGCCCGGCAGCGACGGCGGCGTGGTCCTCGCCTCCTACAGCTGGGCCGACGACGCCAGGCGCTGGGACGCCTACGACGACGAGGCCCGGTACGCGCTCGCCCTGCGCGGCATGCAGGAGGTGTACGGGCAGCGGCTGGAGGTCTTCTTCACGGGCGTCGGCCGCACCCAGAGCTGGCAGCGCGACCCGTACGCCTACGGCGAGGCCTCCGTCCTGCTGCCCGGCCAGCACACCGAGATCCTCCTGGACATGCGCACCAAGGAGGGCCCGCTGCACTTCGCGGGCTGCCACACCTCGGTGAAGCCCGCCTGGATCGAGGGCGCCCTCGAATCGGCGGTCCGCGCGGCCCTGGAGGTCCACGGCGCCCGCTGAAACGGGGGCCCGGGGCGGCGCGCAGGCGCAGCCCCGGGCCCGTCCCGCCCCTGCCCGTCCCCCCACGGCCCGTCCCGCCCCTGCCCGCCCCCGCGCCGGGCCCGTCCCGCCCCTACCCGTGCCAGGACCGCCACAGCGCGGCGTAGGCGCCGTCCGCCGCGACCAGCTCGGCGTGGCTGCCCGACTCGCTGATCCGCCCGTCCTCGACGACCGCGATCACGTCCGCGTCGTGGGCCGTGTGCAGCCGGTGCGCGATCGCCACCACCGTACGGCCCTCCAGCACCCGGGCCAGGGACCGCTCCAGGTTGCGGGCGGCGCGCGGGTCCAGCAGGGACGTCGCCTCGTCCAGCACCAGGGTGTGCGGGTCGGCCAGCACCAGGCGGGCCAGCGCGACCTGCTGGGCCTGCGCCGGGGTCAGCGCCACGCCGCCCGACCCGACCTCGGTGTCCAGCCCGTCGTCCAGCGCCCGCGCCCAGCCGTCGGCGTCGACCGCCGCGAGGGCCGCCCACAGCTCGGCGTCCCGCGCGCCCGCCCGCGCGAGCAGCAGGTTGTCGCGGAGCGAACCCACGAAGACGTGGTGCTCCTGGTTGACCAGCGCGACATGTTCCCGTACCCGCTCGGCGGGCATCCGCGACAGCTCCGCCCCGCCCAGCGTGACCCGCCCGGCGCGCGGCGCGTAGATCCCGGCCAGCAGCCGGCCCAGCGTCGACTTGCCCGCTCCCGACGGGCCGACCAGCGCCACGCGCGTGCCCGGCGGCACGTCCAGCGACACCCCGTGCAGCACGTCCACGCCCTCGCGGTAGCCGAACCGCACCTCCCGCGCCCGTACGTCGCGCCCGCCGGGCCGGACGGACGCGTCGCCGCTCTCCGGCTCGATGTCCCGCACCCCGACGAGCCTGGCCAGCGACACCTGGGCCACCTGGAGCTCGTCGTACCAGCGCAGGATGATGCCCACCGGCTCGACCAGCATCTGGGCCAGCAGCGCGCCGGTCGTCAACTGCCCGACGTCCATCCAGCCGTTCAGGACGAACCCGCCGCCGATCATCAGGACGGCGGCCAGGACGGTGGTGTGGGTGACGTTGACGACCGGGAAGAGCACCGAGCGCAGGAAGAGCGTGTAGCGCTCCCACGCCGTCCACTCCTTGATCCGCCGGTCGGACAGGCCGATCCGCCGCGCGCCGAGCCGGTGCGCCTCGACCGTCCGGCCCGCGTCGACCGTCTCGGCCAGGGCGGCGGCCACCGCCGCGTACCCGGCGGCCTCCGAACGGTACGCCGAGGGCGCCCGCCGGAAGTACCAGCGGCACCCCACGACCAGCAGCGGCGCCGCCACCAGCACGGCGAGGGCCAGCGGCGGCGCGGTCACCGTGAGCCCGCCGATCAGCAGCCCCGCCCACACCACGCCGACGGCCAGCTGCGGCACCGCCTCGCGCATGGCGTTGGCCAGCCGGTCGATGTCGGTGGTGACCCGGGAGAGCAGGTCACCGGTGCCCGCCCGCTCCAGCACTCCCGGCGGCAGCGCGACCGACCGCACGAGGAAATCCTCGCGCAGATCGGCCAGCATCTCCTCACCGAGCATCGCCCCGCGCAGCCGCACCATGCGCACGAACACCGTCTGCACCACCAGCGCGGCCAGGAACGCGCCCACGGTGACCGGCAGACGCAGGTCCCGCGCGCCCTCGGCGAGCCGGTCGACCAGCGAGCCGAGCAGGTACGGCCCGACCATCGACGCGACGACCGCCACCGCGTTGACGGCGACGAGCACGGCGAACGCCGTGCGGTGGCGGCGCAGCAGTCCGGTCACGTACGCCCGGACGGTCGCGGCGGTGCCCACCGGCAGCGTGGTCGCCGACTCCGGGGCCGCCGGGTCGTGGTCGGGCGGCGCCATGCCGATGACGACGGTCATGCCGACTCCTCGATGTCCACCAGGGTCTCCTCATCGGTCTCACGGGTGACCACCGCGCGGTAGCGCCCCTCGGCGGCCAGCAGTTCGCGGTGGGTGCCCACCGCCACCGCCCGGCCCTCATGGACGAGCACCACCCGGTCCGCGAGGTCCAGCAGCAGCGGCGACGAGGCCAGCACCACGGTCGTCCGGCCGGTGCGCAGCCGCTGGATGCCGGCCGCGACCCGCGCCTCGGTGTGCGAGTCCACCGCGGACGTCGGTTCGTCCAGCACCAGCACCTCCGGGTCGGTGACCAGCGACCGCGCCAGGGCCAGGCGCTGGCGCTGGCCGCCGGACAGGGACCGGCCGCGCTCGGTGATCCGGGTGCGCATCGGGTCGCCGCCGTCGCCCGGTGACGCCTGCGCGAGCGCGTCCAGCACGTCGCCGCACCGGGCGGCCGCCAGGGCGTCCTCGGCGGTGACCTTCCCGGACGACGGCACGTCCAGCAGCTCGCGCAGGGTGCCGGACAGCAGGACCGGGTCCTTGTCCTGGACGAGGACGGCCGAGCGCGCCGTGTCGAGGGGCAGTTCGTCCAGCGGCACCCCGCCGAGGAGGACGGAGACGTGCGCCTCCGGGTCCTCGGACGGATGCCCGCCGAGCCGGTCGGCCAGCCTCCCGGCGGCGTCCGGGTCGCCGCACACCACGGCGGTGAACAGGCCGGCCGGTGCCAGCAGCCCGGTCACCGGGTCGTACAGGTCCCCGCCAGGCCGCTCGTGCGCCGCCGCCGCGGTGCTGGTGGTCGTGCGCGTCAGGGCCAGCACCCGGGCGGCGCGCTTCGCGGAAGGACGCGAGAAGGAGTACGCCATGGCGATCTCCTCGAAGTTGCGCAGCGGGTGCTGGGCGAGGGCCACCGCGCCGTACACGGTGACCAGTTCGGCGACCGTGACGCGCCCCTCCAGGGCGAGTTTCGCCCCGTACAGCACCACGACGACCAGCAGCAGCCCCGGCAGCAGCACCTGCACCGCGGCGATCAGGGCCCACATGCGGGCGCTGCGCACGGCGGCCTCGCGCACCTCCTGGGAGGCCTCGCGGTAGCGGCGGAGGAACAGCTCCTCGCCGCCGATGCCGCGCAGCACCCGCAGCCCGGCGACCGTGTCCGAGGCCAGTTCGGTGGCGCGGCCCGCCTTCGCCCGCTGGACGTCCGCGCGCCGGGTGGCGCGGGGGAGCAGCGGCAGGGCGGCGAGCGCCAGGACGGGTACGCCGAGGGCGACGACGACACCGAGGGCGGGCTGGTAGACGACCAGGCCCACGCAGATCAGGACCAGCGCGGTGGCCGCCGCGGCGAACCGCGACAGCGTCTCCACGAACCAGCCGATCTTCTCGACGTCGCCGGTGGAGACGGCGACGACCTCGCCCGCGGCCACCCTGCGGTTCAGCACCGAGCCCAACTCGGCGGACTTGCGCGCCAGCAGCTGCTGGACGCGGGCGGCGGCGGTGATCCAGTTGGTCACCGCCGTGCGGTGCATCATCGTGTCGCCCACGGCGATGGCCGCGCCCATCAGGGCGACGAGCGCTCCGGCGCGGGCCAGGCCGCCGCCCGAGCGATCGATGACCGCCTGGACCGCGAGGCCCACGCCCAGCGGCAGACCGGCGATGCCGAGGTGCAGCAGCAGCCCCCACAGCAGGGACCTGACCTGCCCGCCCAACTGGTTGCGCCCCAGCCACAGGAGGAAGCGGGTGCCCGACCTGACGTCGGGATCACCCGGATCGGCGTACGGAAGATGGTGGATCTGCATGACGTCCCAGGGGTTCCGTCGGCGGGCGGCAGCGCTGAGCGGCGGCCGGAAACCGTGCAAGGTTCGCCTTCCGGGCCCTTGGACGGCAATCGATTTTCCGGCAGGACCGCGCGGAACACGCCACGTACCGCCACCCGCCCCTGGCGCCGGGAGGCCGTCCCGCGCTTCACTCGCGGCCCATGAGACAACGACGAGTCATGGGCATGCTCGTGGGCGGGGTCCTTGCCGTCACCGCGCTGTTCGGTACGGCCCCGGCGTCCGCCGTGCCCCACGACCCACCGGCCGAGTTCGGCACCGATTGGCGCGATCCGGTCACCGCCGCACCGCCCGTTCCCCGGCCGCACACCGCGCCCACCTGCGAAATGAGGCTCGTTTCCACCGAGTTCCGCGACTTCACGCCCTACCGGGGCACCTACACGCCCCCCGAGCGGTGCGGCGACCGGTGGAGCACGGTGGTGCTGCGGCTCGACGGAAGCGTGAAGGGGCGCCAGTACGACCGGCTCGGCCACCTCTCCATCGGCGGGGTCGAGGTGTTCCGCACGTCCACACCGCAGCCGTCCCCCGACGGCATCACCTGGTCGGTCGAGAAGGACATCACCCGGTACAGCGACACCCTGCGCCGCCCCCAACCCGTCGAGATGCTCATCGGCAACGTCGTGGACGACACCTACACCGGCGTCCTCGACGTCGAGGTGACGCTCGCCTTCCACGCGGGGAAGCCGGCCGCGTCCGCCGACGTCCCCGATCGGGTGATCCCGCTCACCACCCCGTCCCTCACCACCCCGCGCAACACCGAACGCCTCCTCGCCGAGGTGTACGCCACCGGCTCGGGCGGCGGCTGCGAGGAGTACTGGTACCTGACCGTCCCGGACGCCGCGCCCTACTCGTGCAAGGCGGCGGGCGGGCCGCACCGGGAGGTGCGGATCGCCGTCGACGGGCGGATCGCCGGGATCGCCGCGCCCTTCCCCACCGTCTGGACCGGCGGCTGGTCCAACCCCTTCCTCTGGTACGTGATCCCCGGCCCGCGCGCCTTCGACGTCACGCCGGTCCGGTACGACCTGACCCCGTTCGCCGCCGTCCTCAACGACGGCCGCCCGCACCGCGTGGAGGTGTCCGTCGCCGGCGTACCGGCGGGCACGACCGGCTGGTCGACGCCCACCAACCTGCTCGTCTGGCACGACGAGGGCCGCGCGGTCGTCACCGGGGCGCTGACCCGCCACGAGGAGAGCGCGCCCGCCCGCACCTCCGTCCACACGCCCGGCGCCGAGCACCGCCTCGACACCCGGGCCGCCCACCGGCTCACCGTCGCCGGCCACCTGGACACCTCGCGCGGCCGCGTCACGACCACCGTCACCCGCTCCGTGGCCCACACCTCCGTCCACCGCTGGACCGACGGCGAGAGCCGCGACGCGCTGACCGCGACCTGGCGGGACGACGAGACCGTGTCCCGGGGCGGCACCCGTACCCGCACCCACCGCACGTACACCATGGGCGGCGAGACCACGCTCGGGGCCGGCGACCGGCTGCGCACCGTCCTCACTCTCGGCGATCGCGCCGACTCCCTGGTCCTGCGCGCCGGGCAGCGCCCGCGGTGGACCCGGATCGACGACACGTACGCGGGCGACGCGACGTACACCACCGGTGTCCCGCGCGACCAGCGGCACGCGGTCGGCACCAGCTCCGAGCGGTACCGGCGGTACGGCTCCGGCGGCTGCTACGACCGGAGCCTGAGGACCGCGCAGGGGACGCTGACGGAGGACCGCCGGCGCTGCTGACCCGGTGCGCGCGGGGCCCGGCCGGCCGGTGCCGGGACCGGGCCCCGCGGCCGTCACTCCGGCTTGACCGAGTCCACGCCCGGCCGCGCCTTCCGCCACTCGCCGCGCGTGAAGTCGGGTATCCGCTGCGGCGCGCCCTTCGCCCTGACGGAGGCGTGGCTGAGCGGCACGGGAGCCGACCACGTGGCGGCGTCGTACACGTCGAGGTCGGGGACCAGTCCGAGCCGCATGCACTGCATCAGGCGGAACACCATGATGTAGTCCATCCCGCCGTGCCCACCGGGCGGGTCGGCGTGCTCCTTCCACAGCCAGTGGTCGAACTCGTCCGCGTACGCGGAGAAGTCGGCCCACCGGTCGTCGGTGTGGTCGGGCTCGATGTAGATCCGGGCCGGGTAGTCCTCGAAGACGCCCTTCGTCCCGCCCAGGCTGTTGATCCTGCTGTACGGGTGCGGCGTCGACACGTCGTGCTCCAGCCGGATCACCCGGCCCTTCGCCGTCCGCACCATGCTGATGGTGCGGTCGCTCCCGATGTACGTCTCCTTCCAGCTGGGGTCGCCCGGCGGCATGTTGGCCTCGCGGTACTCGGCCAGGCCCAGCGCGGGGGTGCCGAAGCTGCTGATGCTGACCGCGCGGTCGCCCCGGTTGACGTCCATGTAGTTGGCGACCGGACCGAAGCCGTGGTTGGGGTAGAGGTCGCCCCGCAGCCGGGTGTGCCACAGGCGGCGCCAGGGGCCCTCGTAGTACGTCGGCGAGAACATCAGGCCCCGCAGGTCGTGGTTGTACGCCCCGGCGCCGTGCAGCAGTTCGCCGAACCTGCCGGCGTGGGCCATGCGCAGGACCCGCATCTCGTTGCGGCCGTAGCAGCAGTTCTCCAGCTGCATGCAGTGGCGGCGGGTGCGCTCGGAGAGGTCGACCAGCTCCCACAGCTCTTCCAGGCGCATCGCGAGGGGGCACTCGACGCCGATGTGCTTGCCGTTCAGCAGGGCCGCCTTCGCCATGGCGAAGTGGAGGTCCCAGGGGGTCGCCACGTACACCAGGTCGATGTCGCCGCGCCGGCAGAGGTTCTCGTAGTCGTCCTCCCCGTTGGCGTACACGGCGGGGGAGGGCCGCCCGGCCGCCACGACCTTCGCCACGGCCTGCTCGGCCTTGGCCTTCACGGGATCGCAGACGGCGACCACCCGCACGCCCGGGACGGCGAGGAACAGATCGATCATGCTGCCGCCGCGGTTGCCGAGTCCGACGATCGCGACGCGCACGGTGGAGCGCCGCTCGAACGGCACGCCGGCCATCGTGGGGCCCCGGCGCGGGGGAGCGGCGGTCATCTCCGGTGTTGCGGCGGCGGCGGTACCGCCCAGGGCGCCGAACCCCAGCCCGGCGGCTCCCGCCACCCCGGCCGTGGTCCGCAGGACGGAACGCCGGCTGGGCGGCTCCTGGGACCGGTCCTGGTCCCCGTCCTGGTTCCCGGGTGCTGCGTCGTTCATCGAACCTCCAGTGCGTGGTGTGCGCGGCTGGTTCATGAATCCCGGAAGGACCCTGGCCGTTGGGGCTGCTGGTGGGCAAGAGGGCTGGTTGGACTCTTGTTCCGAGCGCATGGACTCTTCCGAGGGGGTGGCCGGAAACGGGTTCACCCCCCGCCCCGTCCTCGTGCTGTGTCAGGGGCGCGTCAAATCTCGGGCGCGGCGGCGGCTCGGGCACCCGTGCGGTCCCACCACGCCGACGACACCGCCGCCCCGCCCGGCGCCGGCCCGGAGGCGCCCCCGCCGGCCTCAGGGGCGGGTCGCCCACTCCAGCTGGAGGAGCGCGGAGTGGTAGGGGCGGCCCGTGGCGTGATGCATGCCGAGCTCGCACATCCGGTTCGCGGAGAGGTACGCGTCGAACGTCCGCGCAGTCACCTCCGCCGCCTCCCGGGCCGTCGCCGACTCCGTCAGCTCGGGGTGCAGCATCCCGCGGTCGCCCGCGAAGGCGCAGCAGCCGGCGTCGTCCGGGACGACGACCTCCTCCGCGCACGCCTCCGCGATCAGCGGCAGCCGGTCCTCGTCGCCCAGGTGCCGCATCGCGCAGGTCGGGTGGACGACCGCCGACGCGGCCCTCCGCCGCACCGACAGGTGCGGCAGCAGCTCGTCGGCGGCCCACACGACCGAGTCGAGCACGGTCAGCTCCGCGTGCAGCTCGCGGTTGCGGGCGCTGAGGTACGGCGCCACCTCGCGCGCCAGGCCCAGGGCGCAGGATGAGGCGTCCACCACGAGCGGCAGCCGGCCGCCCGCCGTCCAGCCCCAGGCGGCCTCGACGATCCGGTTCGCCATCACCCGCGCGCCCTCGTCGTACCCCTTGGAGTGCCAGATCGTGGCGCAGCAGGTGCCCGCCACGTCGGCCGGGATCCACACCGGCTTCCCGGCCCGCCCGGACACGGCCACCACCGCCTCCGGCAGGGACGGCCCGTCGAACCCCTCCGGCTCGCCGAACACCCGGTTCACGCACGCCGGGTAGTACACGGCCACCGCCCGCGCCCGGTCCGTGACGGGCAGCTCGGCGGCGGCCGCACCGGGGATCTCCGGCAGCCACCCGGGCACCAGCTCGGGCCCCGCCACCGCGCGGACCAGCCCGGTGACGGCACCGGGCAGGCGGTCGCCGAGCCGGCGGCCGGTGGCCACCGCGAGCCGCGCCGCGGCCTCCACCGCCGCGAACCGCCGCGCGGCCAGCGCCGCCGTCCGCTCCTCGCGCGCCGAGTGGCGGGCGTGCCGCAGACGCTTCATCAGGGCGCCCGTGTCGATGCCCACCGGGCAGTCCAGGCCGCACGCCGAGTCACCCGCGCAGGTGTCCACCGCGGCGTACCCGTACGCCGCCAGCAGGCCCGTCTCCACGGGCGACCCGGGAATCTGCCGCGTCATCTCGCGGCGCAGCACGATCCGCTGGCGGGGCGTCG
Organism: Streptomyces sp. NPDC045701; assembly: GCF_056432045.1. Classification (NCBI taxonomy): domain Bacteria; kingdom Bacillati; phylum Actinomycetota; class Actinomycetes; order Kitasatosporales; family Streptomycetaceae; genus Streptomyces; species Streptomyces sp. NPDC045701. The sequence continues at coordinate 150,481 of NZ_JBWKJV010000006.1, forward strand.
TCGTCAGATCCCGGCTGGGACACGTCGGCTCGCAGAAGCCGCACTCGATGCACGCGTCGGCGATCGGCTCCACCGTCGGTACCGTCTTCAGGCCGCGCAGGTGGCCCCGAGGGTCCCGGTCGAGGACGACGCGCGGGGCGAGCACCCCGTCGGGGTCGAAGGCCCGCTTCGTACGCCACATCAGCTCCGTGGCCCTGGGCCCCCATTCCAGCTCCAGGAACGGCGCGATGTTGCGGCCGGTGGCGTGCTCGGCCTTCAGGGAGCCGTCGAACCGCTCGACGGTCAGCTTGCAGAACTCGTCCATGAAGGCGGCGTACCGGTCGACGTCGGCCGGGTCGGCCGGGTCGAAGGCCAGCAGGAAGTGCAGGTTGCCGTGGGCCGCGTGCCCGGCGACGGCGGCGTCGAAGCCGTGCTCGGCCTGGAGCGCGAGGAGCGCCTCGCACGCCTCGGCGAGCCGGGCGGGCGGCACCGCGAAGTCCTCGGTGATCAGCGTCGTGCCGGAGGGGCGCCCGCCGCCCGCCGCGGCGACGAACGCCTTGCGGGCCTTCCAGTAGCCGCCGATCGTCCTGGCGTCCCGGGTGAAGGCGTTGGTCACCGACGCCACGGGCGCCGTCAGCTCGACGTCGTCGAGCACCCGTGCCGCCGCCCGCTCGTACCCCTCCAGGGCCGCCGTGTCGGGCGCCCGGAACTCCACCAGCAGCGCCGTGGTCGGGCCGGGCAGCCGTCCCCAGTCGGCGGGCACCCCGTCCACCCGCACCGACGCCCGCAGCGTGTTGCCGTCCATCAGCTCCACGGCGGCCGCGCCCGCCTCGGTGAAGCGCGGCACCGCGGCCGCGGCGGCGGGCAGCGAGGGGAAGAACAGCAGCGCCGCGGCGACCTCGCGGTCCAGCGGCAGGGTGTCGAACACCACCTCGGAGATGAAGCCGAAGGTGCCCTGCGAGCCGACCATCAGCCCTCGCAGGATCCCGGCCGGCGTCGCGGCGTCGAGGAAGGCGTCGAGCCGGTAGCCGTTGGTGTTCTTGAGCGCGTACTTGGCGCGGATGCGGGCCGTCAGTTCCGCGTCGGCCTCGATCTCCGCCTTGATGGCGAGCAGCTCCGCGCACAGGCCGGGCTCCGCCCGCTCCAGTACGTCGTCGGCCGCGGGGTCGCCGGTGTCGACGACCGTGCCGGACGGCAGGACGACGGTGAGCGAGGCGACCGTACGGTACGAGTTGCGCGTCGTGCCGGCGGTCATCCCGGACGCGTTGTTGGCGACCACCCCGCCGACGGTGCAGGCGATCGCGCTGGCCGGGTCCGGGCCCAGGACGCGGCCGAACCGGGCGAGGGTCGCGTTGGCGCGGGCGACGGTGGTGCCGGGCCGGACACGGGCGCGGGCACCGCCGTCGAGGACTTCGATCCCCGCCCAGTGCCGGCGCACGTCGACCAGGATGTCCTCGCCCTGCGCCTGGCCGTTGAGGCTCGTCCCGGCGGCGCGGAACACGACCTCCCGGCCGCGGCCGTGGGCGTACGACAGGACGGCCGAGACGTCGTCGACGTCCTCCGGGACCACGACGACCTGCGGGACGAAGCGGTAGGGGCTGGCGTCCGACGCGTACCGGACGAGGTCGGACACCTGCCACAGCACCTTCTCCGCACCCAGCAGCGCCGCCAGCTCGTCCCGCAGCCGTTCGGGCGACCCGTGGGCCATCAGGTCGGGCACCCGGTCGGGGGCCGGGCCGTGGTGCGTGCCGGGGCGCAGGGCGTCGGGTCTCGGCTCCGGCAGCGGCATGTCACTGTCCCCTCGGCAGGCGGCACGGGCGACCGGCGACCCGGCGCGGGTGTCACGGCACGGGCGTCAGCAGGGCCGCTCCGGACTCCCGTCCACCAGGGCGGACAGCAGCCCACCGAGCACCTCGCGCTGTTCGGCGGTCAATGGAGCCAGGATGTCCTCCGCGGCGGCCAGGCGCGCGGTACGCAGCTGCCGCAGCGTGTCCCGCCCCGCGTCGGTGAGCTCGATCCGCACCACCCGGCGGTTGGCCGGATCGGGGATCCGGCGGACCCGGCCCCGGGCCTCCAGCCCGTCCACCAGGCTGGTCACGGCGCGCGGGACGACCTCGAGACGGGCGGCGAGGTCGGCCATCCGGGGCGGCGCGTCGTAGTGGGCGACCGTGCGCAACAGCCGGGACTGGGCGGGAGTGATCGCTATGTCGGCCGACTCCAGCTGCCGCTTCTGGCTGCGGTGGAGGCGCCGGGTCAGCCGGAGCAGCTGCTCGGCGAGGAGGCCGTCGGCGTCGGGGGAGTACATGGCCGGATGGTATCAGGACCACGTTCATTGTGAGGGTAGGTAACAATGAGCTATCCTCTCCGACATCGTCGAAGGGCGGCCCCCGGGACCGCGCGGGAGGCGATCCCGGAGCGGCCCCGGGGCCGGCCTCCGGAGGACGGCCCGCACCACGCCCTGTACGTTCGAAGGAGCCCATGCGCATCCACGCAGAGTCCACCTGGACGCCCCCGCCCCCCGATCCGGAGCAGCCGCCGGCCCAGATCCGGCGCATCCTCCGGCTCTTCCGTCCCTACCGCGCACGGCTGGCCGTGGTCGGCCTGCTCGTCGGCGCCTCGTCGCTCGTGTCGGTCGCCTCGCCCTTCCTGCTCCGCGAGATCCTCGACACCGCGATCCCGCAGGGCCGCACGGGCCTGCTCACCCTCCTCGCCCTCGGCATGATCCTCACCGCCGTGGTGACCGGCGTCTTCGGCGTGCTGCAGACGCTGATCTCCACGACGGTGGGCCAGCGCGTCATGCACGACCTGCGTACCGCCGTCTACGGCCGGCTCCAGCGCATGCCGCTCGCCTTCTTCACCCGTACGCGCACCGGTGAGGTCCAGTCCCGCATCGCCAACGACATCGGCGGGATGCAGGCCACCGTCACCTCCACCGCGACCTCCCTGGTGTCGAACCTGACCGCCGTCGTGGCCACCGTGGTGGCGATGCTGGCCCTGGACTGGCGGCTGACGGTCGTCTCGCTGCTCCTGCTGCCGGTGTTCGTGTGGATCAGCCGCCGGGTCGGCCGCGAGCGCAAGCGGATCACCGCCCAGCGGCAGGGGCAGATGGCGGTCATGGCCGCGACCGTCACCGAGTCGCTGTCCGTCAGCGGGATCCTGCTGGGCCGCACCATGGGCCGGGCCGACTCGCTCACCCGGTCCTTCGCCACCGAGTCCGAGCGCCTCGTCGACCTGGAGGTCCGCTCCTCGATGGCCGGCCGGTGGCGGATGTCGACCATAGGCATCGTCATGGCCGCCATGCCCGCGATGCTGTACTGGGCGGCCGGGCTGGCGCTCCAGACGGGCGGCCCGGGCATCTCGATCGGCACCCTCGTCGCGTTCGTCTCGCTCCAGCAGGGCCTTTTCCGGCCCGCCGTCAGCCTGCTGTCGACCGGCGTGGACATCCAGACCTCCATGGCCCTGTTCCAACGGATCTTCGAGTACCTGGACCTCCGCGTCGACATCACCGAGCCCGACGCCCCGGTCCGGCTGGAGGAGATCCGCGGCGAGGTCCGCTTCGAGGACGTCGACTTCCGGTACGACGACAAGGGCGGCGAAACGCTCAGCGGCATCGACATCGCCGTGCCGGCCGGCGGCAGCCTGGCCGTCGTCGGTCCCACCGGCTCCGGCAAGTCCACGCTCAGCTACCTCGTCCCCCGGCTGTACGACGTCACCGGAGGCCGTGTCACGCTCGACGGCGTCGACGTGCGGGACCTCGACTTCGACAGCCTCGCGCGCGGGGTGGGCGTGGTCTCCCAGGAGACCTACCTCTTCCACGCCTCGGTCGCCGACAACCTCCGCTTCGCCCGGCCGGAGGCGACCGACCGGGAGATCGAGGCGGCGGCCAGGGCGGCCCAGATCCACGACCACATCGCGTCCCTGCCCGACGGCTACGACACCCTGGTCGGCGAGCGGGGATACCGCTTCTCGGGCGGGGAGAAGCAGCGGCTGGCCATCGCCCGGACCATCCTGCGCGATCCGCCCGTGCTGATCCTCGACGAGGCCACCAGCGCCCTCGACACCCGTACGGAACACGCCGTGCAGCAGGCGATCGACGCGCTCTCCGCCGGCCGCACCACCATCACCATCGCCCACCGGCTCTCCACCATCCGGGACGCCGACGAGATCGTGGTCCTGGACGCGGGGCGGATCGTGGAGCGGGGGACGCACGAGGAGCTGATGGAGCGGGACGGCCGGTACGCCGCGCTGGTGCGCGGTGACGCCGAGCTGGAGCCGGCCACCTCCTGAACCGGATCCGGCGGCGGGGTCCGGCCGTGCGCCGGACGGTGCCCGGGTGCGGGGACGGCGCGGTCGCGGTCCAGGGCGCCCGCCACTCGCACACTGTGAGCATCACCCGCAGCGCGCGGCACGCAGGGCGAAATCGGCGTCGCTCATGGGATCGGGCGGACAGTCGAGCCCGCGTTCGTCCGCTCCGTGCGGCAAGGAGGAGGACGATACGGCCGGATTTACCGGATTATGTGCTGATCTCGGGTTAGCGTTCCGGCATGGTGAACGAGCCCCCGCAGGACACGAACCGGCGCAGGTGGCCCCGCATGACCCGTCGCGGATGGCTGACCCTGGGCGCCGGCCTGGTCGTCGTGGTGGCCGCCGCGGTCCTGGTGCCGCTGCTGCTGCTCAAGGAGCCCCCGGCCGTACCGCCCCCGGAGAAGCCGACGATGCTGCTCGTCCCGGAGGGGTGGCGGGCGAGCCAGGTGTACGAGGCGGCCGACAAGGCGCTGAAGGTGGCGCCCGGCACCACCCGCAAGGCCGCCGAGGCCGGCACGCTCAAGCTGCCGGCGGACGCGCTGGGCAACCCGGAGGGGTTCCTCTTCCCCGCGACGTACCCGGTCTACGAGAAGACGACCCCGCCCGGCCTGCTGGACTACATGGTCAGGACCGCCCACCAGCGGTTCGGCGCGGACCGCATCACCTCCGGCGCCCAGCGCAACGGCGTGAGCCTCTACCAGACGGTGACCATCGCCAGCATCGTGCAGGCCGAGGCGGACACCCCGGAGGACATGGGCAAGGTCGCCCGGGTCGTCCGCAACCGCCTCGCCCAGGGAATGACGCTCCAGATGGACTCCACCCTCAACTACGGGCTCGGCCGCTCCACGCTCGACACGTCGCACGCCGACACCCGGATGGACAACCCGTACAACACCTACAACCGCCAGGGCCTGCCCCCCACGCCGATCGGCAACCCCGGCGAGCAGGCCATGCACGCCGCGGTGGACCCCCCGCCCGGCGACTGGCTCTACTTCGTCACCGTGCGCCCCGGCGACACCCGCTTCACCGCCGACTACGCGGAACACCAGCGCAACGTCCAGGAGTTCAACGCCCAGCGCGCGTCGGCGCCGAACTGACCGCCGCCCGGCCGGTCCGCGACGGCGGCCGCCCGCGTCAGACGGCGGCCGGCTCCCGGTCCCCGTCCCGGCCGCGGTCCCGGTCGTCGTCGCGGTGCCGGTCGTCGTCCCGGTCCCGGTCGCGGGCCGGGTCCAGCAGGCGGGCGATGTCACGGGCCGCGGAACGGCCGGCCCGGTTCGCACCGATCGTGGAGGCGGACGGGCCGTACCCCACCAGGTGCACGCGTTCGTCGCGCGCCGCGCGCGTACCGTCCAGGCGGACGCCCCCGCCCGGCTCGCGCAGCCGCAGCGGGGCCAGGTGGTCGATGGCCGCCCGGAAGCCGGTCGCCCACAGGATGACGTCGGCGTCCACCGTCCGCCCCGCCGACGAGGGCCCCGCGTCCCAGGCCACGCCTGTCGGGGTGATCCGGTCGAACATCGGCTGCCGGTCCAGGACCCCCCGCTCGCGGGCCCGCTGGGTCGCGTCGTTCAGCGGCAGGCCGGTCACGCCGACCACGCTCCGCGGCGGCAGCCCGCGCCGCACCCGCTCCTCCACCAGGGTCACCGCCGCCCGGCCCTCCGCCTCGCCGAACGGGCCCTCGCGCCACACCGGCTCGCGGCGCGTGACCCACGTCGTCCCGGCCGCCACCTCCGCGATCTCCATCAGATGCTGCGTCCCCGACGCCCCGCCGCCCACCACGACCACCCGCCGGCCGGCGAACTCCGCCGGTCCCGGGTAGTCCGCCGTGTGCAGCTGCCGGCCGCGGAAGGTCTCCTGTCCCGGGTAACGCGGCCAGAACGGCCGGTCCCAGGTCCCCGTCGCGTTGACCAGGGCCCGCGTCGTGTACGTCCCCTCCGAGGACTCCACCAGCAGGCGCCCGCCCGCCCCCGCGCGGACGGCCGTGACGTCCACGGGCCGGTGCACCCGCAGTCCGAACCTCTCCTCGTACCGTGCGAAGTACCCGCCGATCACCTCCGACGACGGACGGCTGTCGTCCGCGCCGGTCAGCTCCATGCCGGGCAGCGCGTGCATCCCGTGCACACGGCCGTACGTCAGCGACGGCCAGCGGAACTGCCACGCGCCGCCCGGTCGCGGGGCGTGGTCCAGCACGACGACGTCCCGGTCCGGTTCGAGACCGGCGCGCCGCAGGTGGTACGCGGCGGACAGCCCGGCCTGTCCCGCGCCGATGACGACCACGTCCACGTCCCCGCCCACCATGTGGTTCATGTTTCCACCAACAGGGGGCGGCTCCCGGATCTTCCCGGCGCCCGACCGGCCTGCCCCGACCCGCACCCGCACGGTGACACCATGGGGGCATGAGCGACGCATTCACCACCCGTACGCTGCGCATCACCACCGGCGACAGGGAGACGGTCCACGACCTGACGGACGCCTGCGCCTCCTTCCTCCGCGAGGTGGCGGCCGGCCGCGACGGCCTGCTGAACGTCTTCACCCCGCACGCCACGACGGGCGTGGCGATCCTGGAGACCGGTGCCGGCAGCGACGACGACCTCCTCGCCGCCCTCCACACCCTGCTCCCCGCCGACGACCGCTGGCAGCACCGCCACGGAAGCCCCGGTCACGGCCGCGACCACGTGCTGCCCGCGCTGGTGCCGCCGCACGCCACTGTCCCCGTGGTGGGCGGGGAGATGGCGCTGGGCACCTGGCAGTCGGTGTGCGTGGTCGACACCAACAAGGACAACCCCGACCGGCAGGTGCGGCTCAGTTTCCTCGGCGGGTGAGTCGCTTCGGCGCCACGGCAGGGAGACCTCCGGCCGTACCGACTGACGAGCACCGCGGTCGCGTGTCTCCCTCCTCCGCCTCGCGGTCGCACGGGCCGGACGCCGCGACCCCGGCCCCTCGGGCGGACGCCGGTACCCTCCGGACACTCCCTAGGACGAGGTGCGCCGCCGCGGGGAGCGGAGCACGAGCAGGGTGATCTCGCTGGGGGCGAAGACGCGGAAGGGCGGGCCCCAGAAGCCGGTGCCGCGGCTGGTGTAGAGGAGGGTGCGCGTGCCGTGGTGGCTGAGTCCGGCGACGGCTGGCTGGTCGAGGCGGACCAGGTGGTGGAAGGGCCAGATCTGGCCGCCGTGGGTGTGGCCGGAGAGCTGGAGGTCGATGCCGTGGGCCGCGGCGCGGTCGACGAACCTGGGCTGATGGGCGAGGAGGAGGACGGGAAGGTCGGAGTCGGCGCCGTGGAGGGCTCCGGCGAGGTCGGCGCGGTGGCCCGCCAGTCCGGAGGACTCGGCGGTGACGTCATCGACGCCGGCGACCACGAGGGTGTCACCGCCGCGTTCGAGCAGCAGATGGCGGTTGCGCAGCGGCTCCCAGCCCAGCTCGTCCATCAGCTCGACCCAGCCCTGGGCCTCGCTGTAGTACTCGTGGTTGCCGGTGACGTAGACGCGGGCCCGAGTCGCCCGCACGGTGCCCAGGGGGGCGGCCTGGGCGCGACGGCGTTCGGCCGTGCCGTCCGCGATGTCGCCGGTGTGGCAGACCAGGTCGGCCTCCAGGGTGTTCACCGTCTCGCAGACCCGTGCCGACCAGCGGGCGCGGTCGAGCGGACCGTAGTGGGTGTCGGTGATCAGCACGACGCGGGTGCCGTCCAACCCGGCTCCCAGACGCGGGAGTCGCACGTCGAGTCGGCGCACGCGTGGTACGCGTCGGGCCTCGGCGTGTCCCCAGGCGAGCAGCACGGAGGTTACGCCGAGGACGGCCCAGGTGACGATGCGCGCCCGGTCCTGTGCGTCACCGACGCTGGCCACGGTCAGGGCGGGCCGCAGCAGGACGCCGAACAGAACGGACCAGGTGAACAGGACCCAGCTGCCGCCCAGCAGCGTGTCACCGACGATCGCCGCCGGGTCCTGCTGGCGCCGGCCGTGGCCGCGCGCCATCGCGAGCGGCATACCGATCAGGCCGAGGGCGAACAGGGTGGTGCCGATCAGCGTGACGGGGAGCGGCCAGTGCTGGCCGGTGTGCAGGAGAACCCAGCACGGCACGGCCCACAGCAGGACGGGGGCGATCAGGGGGATGTGGCGCATCAGGCGTTGCAGTCGGCCCCGTGGCGTCCCTTGCGGCTTGCTGTCGGAGGATCGGGTGTCGCTGGTCTCGGTCATGCTTCCCCTCCTGGGGTTCTGTCCGCGCATCGTGTTGTTCGGGCCGTCCGCACCCTCCTGAGCCGCGCGTATTCGGGACCGAAGAGGTTCAGTGCTCGCAGAGGGAGAATTCCCGTTCGTAGAGCTGCTCGTTATGCTCATCGACGAAGAACTTGCGTTCCCGCATGAGTTCTTCGCGGTAACCCTTGGCCTGTTCGAGCGTCATGGTCGAGGTGTCGGACCAGGGCTGCTGCGGTGGCACATCGGATGTCGAGACAATCCTTTCCGACGGGTCGACCAGGAAGAACGCGAGAATCTTGCGATACCCCGGGCGGGTGGGGTCCGTGAGGCGGAACGAGCCGACGCGGTGTTGCAGGATGTTCGGGAACGCCAGGCAGCGGCCCGCCGGGGTCGATGCCGATCCCAGTGTCTGGTTCAGCGCGTCTTCGTCCTCCAGGCCGTAGACCTCACGCAGACCGTTGTCGTCGTTCTGTTCGTAGTGCGGGTCGTCGAGTGCCGCCCGGAAGCTCAGCCGGCTTTCGGTGATGTTCTCGCTGTCCCAGTAGTAGATGCCGGTCGAGACGATCCGCTCGTTCAGCATCCCCTCGACATGCCAGGAACCGCCGGGGTACTCGGGCTTGTCCGGGGTGAGATGAATGGTGGCGAGCTTGACGATGACCTGGAGACTGCGGCCGCGCAGGTCGACTCGGGCGGATGCGTCGGGCAACTCGGGCGGGGTGAAGGCCGGGGCGTCCGGGACGACCGGGCAGCGGTTCTCCCACCAGTCGTCCTGGGCCTGTTCCCATGCCCGGAGGGCTTCCCTGTAGGCCCCGTCGTCGCTGTAGGAGGATGCGTCCGGGCGCTCGGGCTCCGAGTCGTACCATCCGTAAGGGTCGGCCTCGATCCGCAGGGGCCGCGGATGGCGCAGATCGGTGAGCACATTCTCCAGCAGGGGGCGGAAGCGCGCGAACAGGTCCGGGAGGACGGAGGCCAGTTCGTGATGAGCCTCGGGGTGGACGTTGTTGACGTACGAACGGAAGGTGACATCGCCGTCGGCACTGACGTCGACGTCCGTGGGCAGCCACTGGAAGCTCTCCGAGAACTCGTACGTCGAGTAGCGGTCCGTCGGGTTCTGCCAAGCCCGCTCGGGCGCACCGCTCACCTCTCTCACCAGACAGAACAGTGAGGGATGAACCAGGTCCAGTACCTGGCCGTCGGATCCGGGATGCCAGTCCTGTTCTGCTTCGGGGACCTGTTCCAAAACCCGCACCGCCTCGCGCAGCCGGGATCTGAGTGTGTCGTCGACCAGTGTGTCCGACTGCCACACCCCGTCGACGGCGGACACCTCGATGCCGGTTCTTCCGTCCCGCAGCGCCGCGTAGTGCGCGAGCTCGGCAAGCACGTAACGAACCTGCGCTTCGGTGAGCCCCTGGGCGACCGCCTCCTGCGTCCACCTGGCGACGATGCCGGGATCGTTCATCTTGTCGAACCACCCCGGCTTCGACCGAATGTGTGAGCTGCACTGCATCATCTGCAGTTCCCGCAACGTCCGGGGTGGTGCGAACGATATGGAACGGGAGGCATGAAAGGGCAGCGGGAAAGCGGACAGGCCGGTCAATTCTCTTGATCCTCACAGTCGGTGCGGTGGCGGGAAGGATACTTCAGCGGACCGACACCGCGGCCGTGGCCGGAGGGAGTTCCGGCTCGCAGGTCGTACGTGTGGTTCCGCCTCGCGGGCGAGGAGGGACGGAACCGCGGGCCGATGTGGACAAGCGCCCCATCGGCGAACGTGACGCACATGCCGAAAGTGAAGGTATTGCCCAATGTGCCGCGCTGGGCCCGGCTTGCCGCGGTGGGCGCCGCGTTGACCAACGTGCCCTCCGCGCTTTGGCGGGTGGCCATCGCCGTCGGTGTCCCCGTCGGGCTGGCGCAGTCCGAATACGATCAGATGGGGGCTCCCGGCCCGGGATCGCTGGTCCTCGTCGGCCTCGGTGTGATCTCCGAGGCCCTCGCGTTCCTCACCCTGGGGCTGGTGCGGAGCTGGGGTGAAACATGGCCGCGTTGGATTCCTCATCTGGGCGGGCGCCGAGTCCCGGTCCGGCTCGGGACCGGCGTGGCGGGGCTCGGCGCGCTGGCCACGACCGTCTTTGGCGCACTGTTCGTCCACACGTCACTCAACGCGGACATGGAAGCCACCACCTGGGGCATCTGGCTGCTCAACATCGTCTACGCACCGCTGCTCCTCTGGGGGCCGCTGCTGGGCGCGGTCACCGTGCACTACTACCGGCGCCGGACGGCTGCCTCTCCCGCGCCGGTATGAAGTCCTCGGTCACGCGGCGGGATGCGGTTCGCCGCCGGTGGCGGCCGGCTCGTGCTCGGGCCCGGCCGCGGCGCCGTCAGGAGGACCGGCCGAGGCGGTGGGCCGGATCGTGGACGGGCTGGACGACACGGGTGACGAACAGTCGTGGTGTCCGGCCAGGCCCTAGCCGGGCGTGCTGCCGCACTCGGTCACACGCCCTCCTCGACGAGGTCGTCCCGGCCGGGCCCGGCGGGGGTGCGGTGGCCGGACAGGGCGAGGGTCAGGTCGAGTTCGGCGAGGAGGCAGCGGATGACGTGCTCGACACCCGCCCGGCCGTCGAGGCCGAGCCCGTACGCGTACGGGCGCCCCACCAGCACCGCGTCGGCGCCCAGCGCCAGCGCCTTGAAGATGTCGTCGCCCGTGCGGATGCCGCTGTCGAACAGCACGGCCAGCCGGCCGTCGGCCGCCTCCGCGACCCGGGGCAGCGCGTCGGCGGCGGCGACCGACCCGGCGACCTGGCGGCCGCCGTGGTTGGACACCACCACCCCGTCCATGCCCGCCTGGGCGGCGCGCCGGGCGTCGTCCGGGTGCAGGACGCCCTTCAGCACGATCGGACCGTCCCAGTTCTCCCGCAGGAACTCCAGGTCCGGCCAGGTCTTGGCCGGGTCGGCGAACATGCCGACGAAGTGCGCCACCGCCGCGTCCGGGTCCTCCCGCACCGGCTTGGCCAGCCCGGCCAGGAACGCCGGGTCGGTGAAGTAGTTGGCCGTGCCCACGCCGTGGAGGAACGGCAGGTACGCCTGGTCCAGGTCACGCGGTCGCCACGCCAGCAGCGGCGTGTCCAGTGTGACGAACAGCGCGGTGAACCCGGCGGCCTTGGCCCGGTTCAGGAACGAGCGGGTGACCTCCCGGTCCTTCGCCCAGTACAGCTGGAACCACCGCTCCGCGTCGCCCATCGCCTCCGCGACCTGCTCCATGGGTGTGCTGGAGGCGGACGACAGGATGAACGGCACGCCCTGCGCCGCGGCGGCCCGCGCGGCGGCCGGCTCCGCGTCCGGATGCAGGATCGACAGCACGCCCACCGGCGCCAGGGCGAGCGGCGCGGGCAACTCCCGGCCCAGTACGCGGACCGACAGGTCGCGTTCGTGGACGTCGCGCAGCATCCGTGGCACGATCCGCCGCCGTTCCAGCGCCGCCCGGTTGGCGGCCGCCGTGCTCCCGTTGCCCGCGCTGCCCGCCACGTAACCGACCGGCCCGGGGCCGAGGCGCTGTTCGGTGAGCTCTTCGAGGCGCGTCAGGTCGGTGGGCAGCCGCGGTACGGCGCCGGTCATCCCGTTCAGGTAGATCTCGTACTGGAAGTCCGCCCAGTGCTTCGCCATGCGTCGTACGTCCCGTCCCTCGGTCGCGGAGATCGTGCGTCCCCGTGATCCTGTCGACCGTCCGGTCGCGCGTCCACCGTCGGGCGCCCGCTGTGCCGTCCCCCACAAGGCCCGCGACGCCCAGGGCGTCCCCGGCGTCCACAACGTCCACGGCGTCGCATTCGGCACCCCGCCCTTGTGCACCGTGGCACAGGAACCGGCCGCCGGACGGCCCCTAGCCTCGCCGGAACAGCACAACGAGGGGTGGTACCGGTGAACTGGCTGATCCACGACTACCGTGAGAGCGACCTCGCGGCCGTCGTCCACTTGATCGACACCACGGCCGAGCTCGGTCAGGAGTCCGTGTTCTCACTCGCCGAGTGCATCGGCGCGCTGACGAGCCGCCAGCCGGCGGTCGTCGCCGTCCACCAGGGCGCGCCCATCGGCGCGGCGCTCGCCTGCGTGGCGGGGGAGCGCGCCTGGGTCATGCGCATCGCCATCTCCCCGGCCTGGCGCGGCAGGGGCCTGGCGAGCGCCCTGCTGGTCGAGCTGGAAAGGCGACTGGTCGCCGCCCGGGTGGGGCGGATCGCGTACGTCCTGCCCGAGGAGGAGCTCGTCGGCGAGGGCCTGCTGAACGCCGGGTACACCCGGCAGCCCGCCGTGGCCTACTTCGAGAAGGTCGAACCGCTGCACGGCCCGGCCGCCAACCTCCTGGAGGACCTCGGCGGCGGCTTCCTGCCGGGCGACCTGTGGGGCAGGGTCGCCGGCATGGAGGCGGAGAAGGACCTGATCGAGCGGCGGGTCGTCCTGCCGCTCGCCCAGCCCGAGCGGGCCGCCCGGCACGGCGTCCGTCCGCCCCGCGCCATCACCCTGTTCGGGCCGCCCGGCACCGGCAAGACCACCTTCGCGCGGGCCATCGCCTCCCGGCTCGGCTGGCCCTTCGTCGAACTCCTGCCGTCCCGGCTCGCCGACGAGGGGAACCTGGCCGCCGCGCTGCGCGACGCGTTCTCCCGGATCTCGGAGCTGGAGCGGGTGCTCGTCTTCATCGACGAGGTGGAGGAGATCGCCCCCGTACGCACCGAGCCCGCGCAGCCCGGCGGGATGCACGGGGTCACCAACGAACTCCTCAAACTCATCCCCCGGTTCCGGGAGGGCGACGAACGGCTGCTGGTGTGCGCCACCAACTCGGTCCGGTCGCTCGACCCGGCGTTCCTGCGCCCCGGCCGGTTCGACTACCTCATCCCGATCGGTACGCCGGACAAGGCGGCGCGCGCCGCGATCTGGTCCCGGTACACGGACGGCAGGACGGACGTCGACGTGTCGGTCCTGGTGGCGGCAAGCGACCTGTTCACCCCGGCGGACATCGAGCACGCCGCCCGGATCGCCGCCCAGACCGCCTTCGAGCGGGACCTGGGCGACCGGGACCCACGGGGGACGCCCGGGGCGGGCACCGAGGACTACCTGGAGGCCATCGCCCAGTGCCGCCCGACGGTGACCCCGGCGATGACCGACCAGTTCGACGCGGACATCACCGCCCACGCCCGGTTCTGACGGCTATCCGGCCCGCCGGTAGGTGGCGCCGTCCGGGGTCCGGGTCAGCATCCCGCCGACCACCAGGTAGCGGCGCAGCGCGGAGCAGTCCTCGTGCACCGTGCGCAGGGCGTCGTTCACCTCGGGCTCGGTGTACGAGCGGTCCCGCTCGAACAGCGTCTCGGTGAGGTGGACGAGCAGTTGCTCACGGCGGGCCGGCTTGCGCGGAATGGCCGTCAGGCGGCCGTGGGAGAAGAGGGCGGTCACGTCGCGCGCACCGCCCGTTCGGGTCTCGGACATGGCGGGAAGCCTGTCGTGCCGGGTCCCCGCCGGGCAACGGGTTTTCCCGGCCGGGCGGTTCGGGGGTTGGCGGACACCGGTATGGCCGGCGGTGCGGTCACGTCGTCCGGCGGCCCGCCATCACGAAGGCGTAGGCCGCCGCGGCCGTGAACTCCGCCTGACCGCCACGCAGCAGCAGTTCCGCGCCGCCGAACGCCGGGTCGTCGACCGTGCTTGCCACGTACGGCACGGCGACGCACCGCATCCCGGCCGCCCGGGCCGCCGCCGCGCCGGGCGGGGCGTCCTCCAGCACAACGCAGTGCTCCGGCTCCACCCCCAGGCGGCGCGCCGCCTCCAGGAACACGTCCGGCGCGGGCTTGCCCCGCTCGACCTCCTCGGCCGACACCACGGTGGTGAGGTACGCGTCCAGCCCCGTGCCGCCCAGGACCGCCTCGATCGCGGCGCGCGACGAACCGGACGCGACCGCCATCGGCACGCCCTCGGCGTGCAGCCGCTCCACGAACGCGCGCATCTCGGGGAACACCTCGGTCGCCGCGCGCGCCAGCTCCAGGTAGTGGCGGTTCTTGCCGGCCAGCAGCTCCTCGACCGGCGCGTCGAGCCCGTACTCCTCCTTCAGGATCTCCAGCGTCTCGCGCGTCCCGATCCCGATGAAGTCGGTGTGGTGCTCCCAGCCGAAGTCCGTGACGCCGTAGTGCTCCAGCAGCCGGCGCCCGGCCTCGTAGTAGTTCGGCTCGCTGTCGACCAGCGTGCCGTCGAGATCGAAGATGACCGCGGCGCGAGAGGTGTGCATGCGTCCAGCATGCCAAGTACCGCCCGCGGTCCTTCGCCCGGCTCACCCCCGCTGCCGCCCGGCCGACCGGCCCACCGCCTCGACCAGCGGCAGCAGCCGGTGCGGCACCCGCTCCCGCAGGGCCATCTCCGTACGCGTACGCACCACCCCCGGAAGCTGGATCAGCCGCTGGATGACGTCCTCCAGGTGCCCGTTGTCCCGCGCCACGACCCGGGTGAGCAGGTCCCCGCCGCCGGTGATCGAGAACGCCTCGACGATCTCGGGGATGGCGGCCAGCGCGTCCCCGACCTCGTCCAGGTGCCCCTGGGTGACCTCGATGTGCACGAACGCCAGCACCGGGTGCCCGAGCGCGGCGGGGGACAGGACCGGGCCCGTACCGGTGATCACGCCCTCGCGTTCCAGCCGGTCCAGCCGGGCCTGCAGGGTGCCGCGCGCGATGCCCAGCAGGCGCGCGTACTCCCGGACGCTGGTACGCGGCTGCTCGATCAGCAGCCGGAGGATGCGGGTGTCCAGCTCGTCGACGGCCATGGTTCCTCGGTCCCCTTTGGTACGGCACTTCCCCGGGATCACCGTACCAATGGCCCAGTACGGTCCTCCTTGCCCCGCAGCCACGGCGGCACCCACCGGTCGGCGCGCCCGGCCAGCCGCGTCACGGCGGGCACCAGCAGGCCGCGGACGACGGTCGCGTCCAGGCGGCCAGGGCGAGCCCCACCCGCGCCCCCGGCCCGCCGGCACCGCGCGGTCCCCGGCCGGCGGCGGCGTCACCGGGCGAAGGCGTCCAGCCGGTGGAGCCGGTCGCCCAGCAGCACGAGCACGGCGGGCGGGACGACCGGGCTGCCCACGGCGGCCATCACGGTGACCGCCACGCCCGCGTACCCGAGCGGGCGCAGCAGCGGGTGCGGGGACCGGCGCCGGATTCATCGGCCGGGTTCGGCTTCGTCGTGGCCGGCGCGCGCACTCCCCTGACACGGGTCCTGGCGGACGATCCGCTTCCTCTTCTTCTGTGGCCCCGGTGGCGCTCCACCTCGAGCCCGGTCCGGATGCTGGCCCATTGGCCCGCCCGGTTCGTGTGCGCGATGCCTCCAACCGGGCCAATGGCTCAGCCGACTCTCGACGAGTTGAGCCATCGGGCCGGAAGGTGGTGTTATAAAGGTGTCGATGGCGCTGCGGATCCCGCGGCGCCTTTTTCATGTCGGAACACCGGAACGCCGGAATGCCGGAGCGTCCCGGAAGCCGGGTGTCGCGGCGCCCGCGGCGACCCACGGGTCGCGGGCGTCGAGGGCGCGGCGGTCACCGAGGGCGTCGTTGTCGCGGAAGGGGCGGGAGACTGTGCTGAAGAGGATGTTCGTGGCTCCGGATCCGGGGCGGCTGCGGTTGCGCAGCGCCGCCCGGGCCGTCCTCGGCATCAGCGCGGCGGTGGCCGTGTGCGGGCTCGCCGGACACTCCCTCACGGCGGCCATCACCGGTGGGCTCGCCGCGCTCCTCGCCCTCTTCACCGTCACGGACACCACCGTCAGGGGTCAGGCGGTCACCACCGCCCTGCTGCCGGTCGTCGGCTTCCCGGTGCTCGCCGCCGCGGCCGTGCTGCACGACCACCCGGTGGGGCGGGACGTGGCCTTCCTCGCCGTCATGGGCGCCGGGGTGTACGCCCGGCGCTGGGGGCCGCGCGGCCACTCCCTCGGAGTCTTCGCGTTCATGACCTTCTTCGTGGCGCAGTTCCTGCGCACGATGCCCGGGCAGCTCCCCGAGCTGTACGCCGCGGTCGCCCTCTCGCTGCTGTGCTCGTCGGCGGTCCGCTTCGGCCTGTGGTGCTACGAGCGGCGCCTGCCGCCGCCCGCCCCACAGGTGCCGATCGAGGGAAGGGGACTGGCCCGCACCACCACGCGCCAGGCCGTGCAGGCGACCGTCGGCGGTGCCGTGGCGCTCGTCGCCGGCCAGATGCTCTCCGGGGAGCGCTGGTACTGGGCCGTCGGCGCCACCTGGTGGATCTTCGTCAACACCTCCTCGCGCGGCGAGACCCTGGTCCGCGGCTTCCGCAGGGTGCTGGGCACCCTCATCGGGATCGTGGCCGGCCTGGTGGTGGTCGTCCCGCTGGACGGCGCCGCCGTGCCCACCGCCGTCCTGGTCGCGGTCTGCGTGTTCGGGATCTTCTACACGGCCGCCGTCTCGTACACCTGGATGATGCTGTCGGTGACGGTGATGGCCGGGGCGCTCTACGGGCTCCTGGGCGTACTGGACCCCGCCCTGCTGGCGCTGCGGGCCATGGAGACCGGGATCGGGGCCCTCGGAGCGGTGCTCGCCGTGCTCTTCGTGCTGCCGGTCACCACCCATGCCACCACGGACGCCTGGATCCGGCGCGCCCTGCGCTGTGTACACGTCTGCACCGAGCGGGCCGCCGCGCGCCTGTCCGGCACGCCGGACGCCGACCCGTCCCCGCACGTCGCCGAACTGGAAGCCGTCCTCGGCCGGGTACGGCTCTCCCTGGCTCCGCTCGTGCACCCGCTGAGCCCGCTGCGCGCCCGCAAGGCCCGGGCCCGGCAGGTCCTCGCCCTGCTCGACGTCTGCGCCCGTGAGGTACGCGGCCTGGCCTCCATCGCCGCCGACCCCGAGGCGTCGCACGACGCCCGGCTGGCCGCCGCGTGCTGGCGCGTGGAGGCGGCCGTCGAGGCGCTCACCACACCGGAGCGGGCACAGGAGGCCCGGACCGCCCCGGCCGACGCGGCGGGCGCCGTCGCGGCGGTGGCCGAGCCCGCGCTCGCCCACCTGCACAGCCTGGAGCGCGCGCTCACCGAGCTCGCCACACCGCTGCGCCGCACCTCCCCACGCGAGCCGCTGATCGGCGCGTAGCGGGTCGCCGGGCGGACCGCTCGCGCCGGTCCGCCCGCCGCCCGTACGGACAATCCGTACGGGCCGTCCTCGCGCTCCGCCGGCGCGCGCCACCCGCACGCCCCGTCGTCGCCCCGTTCCTCCGCGCGCCGCCTCCGGGTGGTCCGCACACGCCGCGTCCGCCGGTCGCCGACCGGACCGCACGTCTGCCGCCGTGACGCCACCGGCGACCTCTTGGTCTAGACCTGCTAGCGTCGGCGCGGACCGGACGGCAGGCGAGAGGGGCAGCGCGGTGGCGGACGAAGTGCGGCGGGGCGAGGACCGGGGCCGGCGGGCCTACATCGGGTCGTTCACCACGGCGGGCGGGCGCGGCGTCACCGCGGCCACCGTGGACGGCCGGACCGGAGCGCTGACCGTGACCGGCGCGTCGGACGCGGTCGCGGACCCGTCCTTCCTGGTGCCGGGCCCCGGCGGCGAGGTGCTGTACGCGGTCAGCGAGACCGAGGAGGGCGCCGTCGCCGCCTTCGACGTCACGGGACCCGCCCCCCGGCTGCTCGGGACCCCGGCGCCCGTACGCGGGGCCCACCCCACCCACCTGGCGCTCGCCCACGGGCACGCCCTCACCGCCAACTACGGCTCCGGCAGCGTGAGTGCCCTGCCCCTCGGCCCCGGCGGCGCGCCGCACCCGGCCGTGGCGGTGCTGCGCCACGAGGGCGGCGGCCCGCACCCCGAACGGCAGGCCGGCCCGCACGCCCACCAGGTGGTGCCCGCCCCCGGCGGGCGCTGGGTGCTCGGTGTGGACCTCGGCACCGACTCCGTACGCGTCAGCACCATCGACCCCGCGACGGGCGCGCTGTCCGCGCACGGGGAGACCGCGCTGCGGCCGGGCAGCGGACCGCGCCACCTCGCCTTCCACCCGGCGGGCAGCCATGTCTACGTCCTGGCCGAACTGGCCCCCACGCTCACCGTCTGCCGCTGGGAGCCCGGCACGGGCACCCTCGCCGCCGTCGGTGAACCGGCCGTCCTGCCGACGGGCGCCGCTGCCGCGAGCTACCCGTCCGGGATCGTCGCCGCACCCGACGGACGGTTCCTGTGGGCGGCGATGCGGGGCGACGACACCATCGCCGTCCTGGCCCTCGACGGGACCCGCGAGGAGCCCCGGCTCGTCACCACCGTCCCCTGCGGCGGCCACTGGCCCCGGGACCTCGCCCTGGACCCGGACGGACGCCGCCTGTACGTGGCCAACGAGCGCTCCGGCGACGTCACCTGGTTCGACATCGACCCCGCGACGGGCGTGCCGAGCCCGGCCGGCTCCCTCGAAGCCCCCGCCGCGTCCTGCGTGGCCTTCGCCTGAGCGCGGGGACGACGTCACGGCCCTCTGCGACGGGTGAGGCGTCGGGATGCGCGAGGGTGACGACGAGGGCCCGCACCGATCGCCTCCGGTGCGGGCCCTTCCGTCACGCGCGTCAGAGGACCGGAGCCCCCTGCGGCTGCGGCACGATGCCGAGCGCGGTCGTGTACTGCGCCAGCACCAGCTTCCCGACCGCCGGGTAGGCGCCCAGCGCCTCGGCGACCGGGCACCCGGCGGCCTCCGCGGCGACGTCCAGCAGCCCCTCGGGCAGCTCCGGGCCGATCAGGTACGGAGCCAGGGCCAGCTGCTGCGAGCCCGAGCCGCGCAGCTGCTCGGCGACCGCCGCCACCGAGCCCTCCTGGTCAAGCGCGGCGGCCATCACCGGGACGGCGAGCCGCGCGGCCAGGAGCATGCCGGTGATACCGGCCGCCCGCACGGCCTCCTCGCCACCGACCGTGGCCAGCACGATGCCGTCGGCCGCCGTGGCGACCGTGAACAGCCGGGCCCGGTCGGCGCGGGCCAGCCCGGCCTCCGACAGGCGCACGTGCAGCGCCTCCGCCAGCAGCGGGTGCGGGCCCAGCACGTCGGTGAGCTCGGCGGACGCGCCGCTGTCCGCGACGGCCTGCCGTATGCGGCCGGTCAGGGCGCCGTCCGGGCCCGCCAGGAGCGGCACCACCACGGCGGCCGGGCCCTGGGGCTCGGCGACCTCGCGGCCCGCGGCCCTGGCCAGCTCGTACCGCTCCACACGCAGCACGGCGGCCCGCTCCAGGACGGCCGACAGCTGCGGGTACGCGGACTCGTCGCCGTCCAGGAAGCCGATCGCGGCCTCCAGGCCGGGCAGCTCGGAACGAGCGATGCTCACGACCTCTTCCGCCAGGCTGCGGACAGCGGCGGAAGGAGTGCCGGGAACGGCGAGAACGAGCGCGGGCGCGCCCTCGGGGGCCGCCACGGGTTCAGGGCGACGGTGCCGCCCGGACTGTCGGGGTCGCGGCATTCGTACAGGCAGGCCGGAAGCGGGCCCAGTGGGGGAGCTCATGGCGCCGCATGCTACTGGCTTTACCTGCTCCGACGCTTGGGGAGGGGGCGGTCAGGCGCCCTCTGTCCGGCTATGTCCGATCAGTCGGTTGGAGGGTGGTTGTCTCCAGCATGCCCGGCTCGTGAGGCAGTCGGAGCGTGCCGGTGGCGAGGGCCGCCGCGACGGTGAGCGCGCCGTCGAGCGGATCCCCGGCGGCGGGCACCACCCGCGCGTGCGGGGCGTGCTCCGCCAACGCGGCGCGCAGCGGCGAGAGGAGCGGATCGCCCATCCGGAACAGGCCGCCGGTCAGCGCGACTTGGTGGCCCTCGCCCCGGGGGCAGACGGCCGCCGCGGCCTCCGCGATGTGGCGCGCCGCCCGGGCCAGGATGCCGGCCGACACCGCGTCGCCCGCCACGCCGCACCGGGCCACCTCGGGTGCGAAGGAGGCGAGCACGGCGGGGCGGTCGGCGCGCGGGTAGAGCAGGCCGGGCAGGGCCGCCGGCGGGCCGAACACCGCCCTGACCCGCGCCAGCAGCGGCGCCGATCCACCGGGCCGCCCGTCGTGGGCCCGCAGGGCGGCTTCCAGGCCGGCGCGGCCGATCCACGCCCCGCCGCCGCAGTCGCCCAGCAGGTGCCCCCAGCCGTCCGCACGGCGCCAGCCGGACAGGTCCGTGCCGAGCGCGATCAGACCGGTGCCCGCCGCGACCACCGCTCCTGGCCGCTGCCCGAGGGCCCCGGCGTAGGCGGTCACGGCGTCGGCGGCCAGCGCCAGCCCGGCCGCCCCCAGCGAACGGCGAAGCGCCCGCGGCAGGGTGGCGCGCAGCTCGTCCCCGAGCGTCGCCATTCCGGCCGCCCCGACAGCCACCGCCGCGAGCCGGACGGCACCGGCCCGCCCCAGCAGCTCCTCGGCCGCCGGGACGAGCCGCTCCAGCAGGTGTTCCGCGTCGATCCCGCCCGGTCCGGTGCGCACCGGGTTCGCGAACGCCGTGCTCTCCACGGCGCGCACGCCACCGATGCCACCGGCCCGGCCGCCGGAGCCACGCGGCAGCGCGCCGAGCGCGACCCGCAGTCCGGAGCCGCCGGAGTCGACGCCCAGCACCCAGGTGCCGGAGCTCACGCACGCCGCCCGGGCAGGGGACGGAGGGGCGGACGGAGGCAGCGACGGGCACGGGAACGGGTCACGGAAGCCGCCAGTCGATCGGCTGGGCGCCCTGCCGGACCAGTAGTTCGTTCGTACGGCTGAACGGCCGTGAGCCGAAGAAGCCCCGGTCCGCCGACATGGGGGACGGATGCGCCGACTCGATCGCGGGCAGGTCGCCGAGCAGCGGACGGAGGTTGCGGGCGTCGCGTCCCCACAACACCGATACCAGCGGCTTGCCGCGGGCCACCAGCGCCTTGATGGCCTGCTCGGTCACCTCCTCCCAGCCCTTGCCACGGTGCGCGGCCGGCTTGCGCGGTGCCGTCGTCAGCGCCCTGTTGAGCAGCAGCACCCCCTGCCGGGTCCACGGTGTCAGGTCCCCGTTGGACGGCCGGGGCAGGCCGAGGTCGGAGTTCATCTCCCGGAAGATGTTCTCCAGGCTGCCCGGCAACGGCCGTACCTCCGGTGCGACGGAGAAGCTCAGCCCCACCGCGTGCCCCGGTGTCGGGTACGGGTCCTGGCCGACGATCAGGACCCGCACCTCGTGGAACGGTTGCTGAAACGCCCGCAGCACATTCGGCCCGGACGGCAGATAGGTGCGTCCGGCGGCGATCTCCGTGCGGAGGAAGTCACCCATTCCGGCGATGCGTTCGGCCACCGGTGCGAGGGCCTCGGCCCACCCCGGCTCGACGATTTCTTTCAACGGTCGTGCTGCCACGGCCGTCACTCTACTGGCGCGTCGGCCGCGTCCCTCACCCGATCACCGCCGCCCGCACGCACAGCACGTCCGGCAGGTGGGAGGCGAGAAGGTGCCAGCTGTCGCCGTCGTCGGCGCTCGCGTACAACTCGCCGTTGCGGTTGCCGAAGTAGACCCCGGCGGGGTCCGCGCCGTCCGTGCACATGGCGTCGCGCAGCACCGTGCCGTAGTGGTCGTCCTCGGGCAGGCCGGCCGACAGGGCCTCCCAGCTGCCGCCCGCGTCACCGGTGCGGTAGACCCGGCACCGCCGCTCCGCCGGGACCCGGTCGGAGTCGGCCGTGATCGGGAAGACGTACGCCACATCCGCGCGGTGCGGGTGCGCGACCACCGTGAAGCCGAAGTCCGAGGGCAGGCCCCCGCCGATGTCGGTCCACCGGGCCCCCGCGTCGTCGCTGCGGTACACCCCCCAGTGGTTCTGGAGGTAGAGCCGGTCCGGGTCGCCCGCGTCCTGGGCGATCTTGTGCACGCACTGGCCGAAGACCGGGTCGGGGTCCGGCAGGAAGACCGCGGACACGCCCCGGTTGGACGGTGACCATGTCTCGCCGCCGTCCCGGGTGCGGAACACCCCGGCCGTCGACACCGCGACCGTCACCGCGTCCGGGTCCCGGGGGTCCGTGACGACCGTGTGCAACCCCTCGCCGCCCCCGCCCGGCACCCACTGCGACCGGGTCGGGTGCTCCCACAGCGGACGCACCAGCTCGAAGGTCTCCCCGCCGTCCTCCGAGCGGAACAGGGCGGCGGGCTCGGTGCCCGCGTACACCACACCGGGCGCCGCGGGTCCGGCCGGGTGCAACTGCCACACCCGCTCCAGCGAAGCCCCCGTGTCCTTGGGGAACTTGACCGACGGCCGCACCGGCTCCGTCCACCCCGACCCCAGGTCGTCGGAGTGGAACACCGAGGGGCCGTAGTGCGTGCTGTCCCCGCCGACGAGGAGCCGGGGCGTGGACCGGCGTGTGTCGATGCCGATCGCGTACACGGCCTGGGCATTGAAGTGCGGGCCCTCGAACTCCCATCGGCCGCCATGCCTGCGGCCGATGAACAGGCCCTTGCGAGTGCCTACGGTCAGTAGCACGTCGGTCATCGCCGACACCTCCTGGACGCCTTTGTCGCGGATACGGGCCAGTCTGCACCCACCCACTGACAACGGTGCCCGAAGGACGCGTTTGCCCAGGTCAGACGGAGCGGTGATACGGGTCCGGCACGTGCACCGCGCCGCCGAGCTCATGGGCCGCGTGCCGCGCCCAGGACGGGTTGCGCAGCAGCTCGCGGCCGAGCAGCACCGCGTCGGCCTCACCGTTGGTGACGATCTTCTCCGCCTGGCGCGCCTCGGTGATGAGCCCGACGGCGGCGACCGGCAGGCCGGTCTCCTCCTTCACACGCGCCGCGAAGGGCACTTGGTAGCCCGGGCCGACGGGGATGCGGACGTGCGCCGCGTTGCCGCCGGTCGACACGTCGAGCAGGTCGACGCCGTGCTCCCGGAGCAGGGCGGCGAGGCGCACCGTGTCGTCGGCCGTCCAGCCCGCCTCGTCCTCCAGCCAGTCGGTGGCCGAGACGCGGAAGAACAACGGCAGCTCCTCGGGCCACACCTCCCGTACCGCGTCGACGACCTCCAGGGCGAAACGGGTGCGGTTCTCGAAGGAGCCGCCGTACGCGTCCGTGCGGTGGTTGCTGTGGGGCGAGAGGAACTGGCCGATCAGGTAACCGTGCGCACCGTGGACCTCGACGACCTCGAAGCCCGCTTCGAGGGCGCGCCGCGCCGCGGCCGCGAACTCGCCGGCGATCTCGTGGATCCGGTCCACGGTCAGTTCGTCCGGCACCGGGTGGCCGTCGTCGAACGGCACCGGGCTCGGGGCGACCGGCTGCCAGCCGTGCGCCTCCGCCCCCACGGGGCCGCCGCCCCGCCACGGCCGCTCGGTCGACGCCTTGCGCCCGGCGTGGGCGATCTGGATGCCGGGAACGGTGCCCTGGCCCTTGAGGAAACCGGTGATCCGCCGGAGCGCCTCGACCTGCGTGTCGTTCCAGATGCCGAGGTCGTACGGGCTGATGCGGCCCTCGGGGGACACGGCGGTCGCCTCCAGCAGGATCAGCCCGGTGCCGCCGGCGGCGCGAGCGGCGTAGTGGGCGAAGTGCCAGTCGTTGGCCACGCCCGCCTGCGGGCCGGACGGCTCGGCGCTGTACTGGCACATCGGTGCCATCCAAACGCGGTTGGGGACGGTCAGGGACCGCAGGGTGCGGGGCTGGAACAGTGCGCTCACGGCGGGACTCCATTCGGACGGGGCCGGTGTGCCGTTGGTACGATAACCTTCGTAGTACGCCGCCTGTCAAACTACGAGGGTGCTCGTACGATGGGGAGAACCGAAGACTCTGGAGCCGCCGTGACCACCGCGACCAGCCCGCGCGAACTCGCGCACCCCGCGCGCGACGAGATCCGCCTCGAAGCCGTGCTGCACGCGCTGTCCGACCCCATGCGGCTGCGTGTCGTCCGCGAACTGGCCACCGCGGGGACGGAGCTGGCCTGCTCGTACATCGAGCTGCCGGTCACCAAGTCGACCACCACGCACCACTTCCGCGTGCTCCGCGAGAGCGGCGTCATCCGCCAGACCTACCGCGGCACGGCCAAGATGAACGGCATCCGCCGCGCCGACCTGGACGCGCTCTTCCCGGGCCTCCTGGACACGGTGCTGTCCGCCGCCGAGAACCAGGCCACCCGCCTGAGCCCGGCGTGACCGCACGGGCGGGGCCGGGCCGCGGCGCGGCTCAGTCCTGGCCCGCGGCCGCCAGGAGCCCGGACCAGTCGGGGATCTTGACCGAGCCGCGCCCCAGGGTGTGGCCGAGAGCCGCCTCCGCCTGCTCGATGGACAGCCAGCCGGACCACTCCACCGGCCGGTGGCCCCACGCGCGCAGCGTGGCCAGCGGATCGTCCGCCACCCGCCGCCGTGCCAGGGCGGGGGCGTCCGCGAGCAGCGACCCGGCCGTCTCCTTGGCGCACGGCCGGTTGGTGCCGATCACGCCGGTCGGCCCGCGCTTGATCCACCCGGCGACGTACTCGCCCGCCGACGGCACCCCGTCCCGCAGCACCCGCCCCGCCGCGTGCGGCACCGTCCCGCGCGACGCGTCGAACGGCAGGCCCTCCAGCGGCACCCCGCGGTAGCCGACCGCCCGCAGCACCAGCTCCGTCTCGACGTCCTCGTACGCCCCGGTCCCGCGCACCCCGCCCGCACCGTCCGGAACCGTGCGCTCGAAACGCACCCCGGCCGCCCGGCCGCCCCGCTCCAGCACCTCCACGGGCCGCAGGAAGAACCGCACCCTGATGACGCGCTCCCGGGGCTCCGGCCCGCGGCTCTCCGCCCAGGCGCGCACCACTTCCAGGTTGCGCCGGTTCACCGCCGGGAGCCCCGCCGGATCCGCGTACGCCGGGTCGAGCACCAGGTCGGCCGGCTCCACCTCGACACTTGCCCGGGGCATCGCCCCGAGCTCGCGCAGCTCCTTGGTGGTGAACTTGGCCTGCGACGGGCCCCGCCTGCCCACCATGTGCACCTCCCGCACCCGGCTGGCGGTCAGTGCGCCCAGCGCGGCCTCCGGTACGTCGGTGGGTCGCAGCTCCCCGGGGCCGCGCGCCAGGATCCGGGCCACGTCCACGGCCACGTTGCCGACGCCGATCACCACGGCCGACCGAGCGCCCAGCACGAAGCCGTCCGGGGCGGCGTCCGGATGGGCGCTGTACCAGGAGACGAAATCGGTGGCAGAGCAGCTGCCGGGCAGGTCCTCCCCGGGTACGCCCAGACGCCGGTCCCGCGCCGCGCCCACGCAGTACACGACCGCGTGGTAGAGCTCCAGCAACCGCGCGGGGGTGAGCCCGCGGGCGCCGCCGACCTCGACATTGCCGACGAAGCCGATCCGCTCGTGCTCCAGCACCGCGCGGAGGTTGCCCTGCAGGGACTTGATCTTCTCGTGGTCCGGGGCGACCCCGTAACGGACGAGTCCGTACGGACACGGCAGCCGGTCCAGGACGTGCACCCGCACGTCCGGCACCGAGGTCTGCTCGACGAGGGACTGGGCGGTGTAGACCCCGCTGGGTCCGGAACCGACGACGGCGACACGAAGCACGGCTGCGCTCCTTCCCGCAGGGACTCCCAGCATCGCACCACCGCGCCGCACGCGGGAGGTCCACGCGCGCCGGTGTGCGCCGACAGGGGCACCACGCGCGCGTGCCGAGACGGGGCCGCCGAGCTCCGTGCGGAGGGTGCTGGACACGCAGGATCACGCACTTTCGACCGGCATGACGGTCGCGCGGTCAGCCCGGTCCCCGGGCGGTGCGTCACATGGAGCGCATCCGGTCGATCTCGGCCGTCTGCTGGGCGATCACGTCGTTGGCCATCTCCTCCACCTGGACGTTGTTCCCCTGCGCCAGCACCTCGCCGGCCATGGCGACGGCGCCCTCGTGGTGGGTGATCATCAACTTCAGGAACAGCTCGTCGAAGGCCGCACCCCGGGCGGCGCGCAACCGCGCGAGCTGCGCGGCCGTGGCCATCCCGGGCATCGTGCCGTGGTCGTGGCCGGCGTGCGGCCGGGCGCCGCCGTGGTTTTCCAGCCATCCCCGCATCGCGTCGATCTCCGGCCGCTGAGCCGCCGCTATCCGCGCCGCCACCTGCTTGACCTGTGTGGAGGTCGCCTGCTTGGCGGCCGGCGAGGTCATCTCCAGGGCCTGCCCGTGATGGACGATCATCATCTGGACGTAGGTGAAATCGGCCGAGTTCGGGGTATCGGGCGGAACCTCCTCGCGTGCCTCCTCGGGGGAGAGCGTCCGTGCGGGTTCGCCCGGTCGGCCCGGCACCAGCACGGCCGGGCCGGTGCTGCCGCGCGCCGCCTCGGGACGTGGCCCGCCGTCCGCTCCCGAGGGGGCGGACTCGCAGGCCGTGAGGGCGAGGGCGGCGGACAGGGCGACCGCCGCCACGACGCTGGTGCCGCGCTTCAACACCCGGACCTCCAGGGGCGTGTGGCATGGCCGGAACCGTCGCTGCGCGCGAGCGCCGGTATGAAGTCTCCGTTGCCATCTATTGAGATGTGCATGCTGAGGAAGATACTGCCGGGGTCCAGGTCCCGTTCGGCTTCGAACGGAAACAAGGGAGGACGACGCAGTGACCCCGTTGCGCACCACTCACGTGCGACGCAGACGTCTGGGCGTGGCCACCGCCGCTGCCGGACTACTCGCGGCACTCCTGACCGCCGGCCCCGCGGCCGCCGTACCCGACCCCGGAGACGCACCCGCCCCACAGGGCACGGTCTCCGCGCAGGACCAGGCTGAGGCCCGTGCGGCCATCCGGTCCGGCGAGATCCCGGCCGTGGACCAGGTCGTCCACAGCCCCAACATCACCCACCTCGCCAACGTCCCGCGCGAGGCCTTCACCAGCATCAACACGGACCTGGCCTTCCAGGGCAGGTACGCCTTCGCCGGCAACTACGACGGCTTCCGGATCTTCGACATCAGCAACCCCTCCTCCCCGGAAACCGTCGCCCAGGTCCTCTGTCCGGGGTCCCAGAACGACGTGTCCGTCTCCGGGAACCTGCTCTTCCTCTCCACCGACTCCTCGCGCAGCGACGACTCGTGCAGCAGCACCACGCAGCCCGCGACCGAGAAGTCCTCCTGGGAGGGCATGAAGATCTTCGACATCAGCGACAAGCGCAACCCCAGGTACGTCGCCGCCGTCGAGACCGCCTGCGGTTCGCACACCCACACCCTGGTGCCCGAGCGCAGGAACGTCTACGTCTACGTCTCCTCGTACTCGCCCAACGCCGCCTTCCCCGACTGCCGGCCGCCGCACGACGGCATCTCGGTCATCAAGGTGCCGCGCAAGGCCCCCGAGAAGGCCGCCGTCGTCGCCTTCCCCGTCCTGTTCCCCGGCGAGGGCCCCGACGGCGGCGGCAACCCCGGCTCACCCACCAACCCCGGCGTCTCCAAGACGACCGGCTGCCACGACATCACCGTCCTGCCCTCCAAGGACCTGGCGGCCGGGGCGTGCATGGGTGACGGCATCCTGTTCTCGCTGAAGGACCCGGAGAACCCCAAGGTCATCGACCGGGTGCAGGACAACGTGAACTTCGCGTTCTGGCACTCCGCCACCTTCAACCAGAAGGCCGACAAGGTCGTCTTCACCGACGAGCTGGGCGGCGGCGGGGGCGCCACCTGCAACGAGCGCACCGGCCCCCACCGCGGCGCCGACGGCATCTACGACATCGCCGGCAAGGGCGACGGGCGCAAGCTCGTCTTCCGCAGCTACTTCAAGATCGACCGCTACCAGGCGGACACCGAGAACTGCGTCGCCCACAACGGCTCCCTCATCCCCGTCAAGGGCAGGGACCTCATGGTCCAGGCCTGGTACCAGGGCGGCGTCTCCGTGTGGGACTTCACCGACTCCGCCAGGCCCAAGGAGATCGCCTACTTCGAGCGGGGTCCGCTCAGCACCGAGAAGCCGGTGACCGGCGGCTCCTGGTCGGCGTACTACTACAACGGCCACATCTACTCGAACGACATGGTCAAGGGCCTCGACGTGCTGAGGCTCGACGACCGCCGCACCGACCCGGCGAAGCGGTTGCGCATGCACGAGCTGAACGTGCAGACGCAGCCGGACTACTTCGACGACTTCGACGACTGAGACGCGCCACCGGCCGTGCCACCGGGCGGTCCCCCGCCCGGCGGCACGCCGAGCTCCCAGTCCAGCCCGTACCGCTGGAACAACTCCGCCCGCAGCCGGGCCGGCGCCATCGGCGCCCCCGGCAGCAGGAGGGCGAAGACGGCGCCCATCAGCAGCGCCCGCAGCAGCGGGTAGTCGGCGTCCACGTCGCGCGAACCGTACCGGACCAGCGTGTCCCGCAGCAGGAACGCCAGCCGCTGCTGCTCCGGATCCCGCACGAACCCCTCCGCCTGGAGGATGCCGGCCATGTGCGTACGCATCAGCAGCGGCTGCTCCGTCGCCAGCCCCAGGATCGCGTCGACGGCCCGCGCCAGCCGCTCCCGCCCGTCCTCGCCGCGCGGCTCGCGCTCCAGCGCGGCCTCCAGGGTCAGGTGCATCAGCCGGTGCACCGCCGACTGGAGCAGCTGCCGCTTGCCCGGGAAGTAGTACGACACCAGCCCGCGCGCCGAACCGGCCCGGTCCGCGATGTCGGCCAGCGTCGTCGCCTCGTACCCGCGTTCGGCGACCAGCTCCACCGTCGCCCGGAGCAGGCGCTCGCGAGAACGCCGCCGCAGTTCTTCATTGACCGATGCGCTCCGCGGGGACATGCTTGACTCCTGCGTTGACTGGCTCTCGGCCAATATACTCAGGGCATGTCGGCCGGACCGGGCGACGCGGGGGATCGTCCGGTCCGGCGGGCCCGCGCCCGCGCCAGGCCCCGGCCGTCCGGAAACCGGACGTCACGTCCCGGCGACCAGTTCCACGCCGGGGTACGCCGGCCGCTTTCCGTCACTCGTGGTGCGCGTAGCCCCTCCGGGTCGCCGCCCGCGCGACCGTCCGCTCGTGGAGCACCACGGCGACGGCCACCAGACACACCCCCAGCAGCCAGCCGCCCACCACGTCCGACGCCCAGTGCACGCCCAGGTACAGCCGGGTGAGGCCCACGCCGACCACCGAGACGGCTCCGACGACCAGCGCGGCGACCCTCGGCCACCCGCCCACACCCAACCGGGCCAGCGCCCACAGCAGCAGCCCGAAGGTGACCGTCGCCGTCATGGCGTGGCCCGACGGGAACGCGGCGAAGTGCGCCGAGTCGACCGGATCCGGCCACCAGGGCCGGTCCCGGCCCACCGCCGCCTTCAGCGACTGCTGCACGGCGGAACCGACCGCGCTCACCGCGACCGCCCACACGGCGAGGAGCCGCTTGCCGTGCCACCACAGCCACACCACGCCCACGGCGACCAGGACGCGCATCGCCCACGGATCCCACACCCAGTCGCTGAGGACCCGGTTGGCGTCGGTGAGCGCCGGACTGCGTACGGCCGAGTCGTGCAGGTCGTCCGCCACGGCCCGGTCGAACGAGATCAGCGGACCCCACTCGGCCGCGACCAGTGCCAGCAGTACCGCCGACAGGGCGCCGGACCACAGGGCGACGGCCGAGGCGAACCGGGAGTGCGTGGGGGAGGGTGTGGGGGAGTGCATGGGGTGATCCTCCCCTGTCTTCGCCGCCCTATCCCCGTACGCCCGGCCGTCGCCGCGCCCGCCTGCTTCCCCGCCCGGCCGTCGGCCACCACCACCCCGGTCCCGGCGGACCGTGTGCGCATCCGCCTCGAGCGGGGAGCGCGGTGGGCGGCGCCGAAGTTCGACGGGGACGACCACAAGCAGAGGCACGCGGTCGAGTGCGGGATCAACCGCCTCAAGCGCCACCGGGCCGTCGCCACTCGTCACGACGAACCCGCCGTCCGCTTCGAAGCGACCGTGCCGGTCGCAGCCGGCAACGAAGGGCTGTGACCAGCACTTTCCCCTAGCCGAGTGCCCTCAGCGCCGGTACGAACGCCACCAGCAGCGGCACCACCGGCACCATCGCGGCGGCGGCCGTCAGGCGCAGGCGCCGCCCGGCCGTGAGGCGGGGCTCGGCGGTCAGCAGGCGGCGCACCCGGTCTGGCAACTGGGCGTCCGGGGCGGGGGAGGGACCGAACACCCCGCGGTCCTCGTTCAGTTCCACCAGCGCCAGCGCGATCGTCAGCCGCCCGTACCGCTTCGACGCCACGTCGTCCGCGGCCAGCTCCACGAGCCGGTGCATCTCGTCCCGGAACGCCGCGAACACCGGGATCTGCGGGAACCCCGTGGCCAGCGCCGTCGAGCAGTGCAGCAGCCAGTCGTGCCGGGCCCGCGCGTGGCTCTGCTCATGGGCGAGCACCGCGTCGAGCTGATGCCCCTTCAGCCGGCGCAGCGCGGCGGTGGTGACGACCAGCCGCGGGGCCGTGCCCGGCAGCCACCAGGCGTCCGGCCGCTCGCCCTCCAGCAGCACCAGGGACTCCGCACCCGGGTCCTCGCCCGGCAACAGCGGGGAGCGCACCAGGAGTTCGGCGCGCCTGCGCCGGTGCCGCCCACGGGCCCGGCGTACCTCCCGGGTGAGCATCGCCCCGGTCCACAGGCCGCCGCACGCCAGCAGCACCGCCAGGACACCGGACCACGGACCGTGCGCGCCCAGTTCGTACGCCTCGACGACCGCGCGCGGAGCGGGCGCGAACACATGGCCCCGTACCGCCTGCCAGGCCGCCGCCGCGCTGAACGTCATCGACAGCGCGAAGCACAACAGCACCGCCGCCACCACGCACTGCCACACCCACAGCGCCACCACCGGTTCCCGCTCCGGCCATTCGACCCGCGCCAGCAGACGCGGAGCCGCCACGGCGGTGAGAAGGCCGAGCCCGAGCAACGCGAGGGAGACCAGCATGCCCTCACCATAGGATCGGCGGACCGCACACCGGTACGGCCTGGCACGGCAAGTGACGCACACCACGGAATCCGCAGCGCGGCTGCCACGGAATCCGCACCCCTCACACACCCACCAGCATCGCGAGCATCGCCAGCCCCATGGACACCCGGCACGCCAGGGCCACCTCGGGCCCCGCCCATCGGCCGCCCCCGCCGGCCACCGGCCCGGCCGGCCCCGCGGGCACCAGCCGCGCGCCCGTGACCAGCACATACACCGTGTAGTACGCCAGCAGCAGGCCCGTCACCAGCGGTACCCCGCCCGCCGCCCCGTGCGCCCCGTGTGCCCCCGTGCCGCCTCCGGCCATCGCCACCGCCATGTAGACCATGGCCAGCGACCCCACCAGGTGGTGCAGGTGGTGACCGGCGCCGCCCCGGGCCGACCACAGCGCGCGCACCGACGCGGCACCGAACACCACCGCGTACACCGCCCATGCCCACCCCGGGGGCGCCACCGCCGCCGCGGGCACCGCCATCACCGCCATGCCGAACCCCATCAGCGCCTCGTCCAGCGCCGCCCGGCGCTCGGCGCCCGTGACGCTCCTCGTCCGCGCCAGGCAGTAGGCACCCGCCACCACGCACAGCGCCACCAGCAGCCAGCCGGACATCGCAGGTCCGTGCACGACGTACCTCCCCCTCGACGAGACGGCTCCTGAACGATGCCCGGACCGGCGAGGGTGCACGCGAGCGCAAGGGAGTATCGGGGGAGCGTGACGAGGCGCGTTAGGCTCCCGTGCGGGACGGGACCCCGAGCAGGAGGAGACAGCCATGGACACCGCACCGCCCCGGGGCGCGGACGTACTGACCTACCGCGACGCCGACGAGGCCGACGTGCCCGCGCTGGTCGGCCTGATCGAGTCGGCGTACCGGGGCGACACGAGCCGGGCCGGCTGGACGACCGAGGCGGACATCCTCGAAGGGCAGCGAACCGACCCGGACGGCGTCCGCGAGGTCATCGTCACGCCCGGCTCCCGTCTCCTCGTCGTCGAGCGCGGTGGTGACCTGGTCGCCTGCTGCCAGCTGGAACACCGCGGCGACGTCGCGTACTTCGGGATGTTCGCCGTACGGCCGGGCCTCCAGGGCGGCGGTCTCGGCCGGCGTGTCATCGCCGAGGCGGAGAGGCTCGCCGCCGCCGAGTGGGGCGTGCGCGAGATGCACATGACGGTGATCTCGGTCCGGGAAGAGCTGATCGCCTGGTACGAGCGCCGGGGCTACCGCCGTACGGGCCGGACGACCCCGTTCCCGTACGGCGACGAGCGCTTCGGGGTGCCGCAGCGCGACGACCTCCGGTTCGAGCTCCTGGTGAAGGACCTCCCCCGGGAGACCTCCTAGCCGCCGGGCCGGCGGGGCCTCCAGCCGTACCCGCCCTCAGGCCGCGGGTGCCGGGCCGCCCGGGTCACCCAGCGGCGGGCCCGGCTCCCCGCGGGTCCCCGGCGGGCGGTCCATGGACCCCGGCTTGCCCAGTGAGCCCGTGCCGGCAGGCCGGTCCGGCGACGGCGTGCCGCCGGGTTCCTCCGTGTGGAAGGCCAGCCCGCCGTCCCCGGCCGTGACGAGCACCCGGGCGCCCGCCGGCAGCCGCCCGTCCAGCAGCAGGCGGGACAGGTGGTTGTCGACCTCGCGCTGGATGGTGCGCCGCAGCGGGCGCGCCCCGTACTCGGGCTGGTGGCCGCGGCGCGCGATCCAGTCGACGGCGTCCGGGTCGAAGTCGACGCTGAGGTGCTGGGCGCGCATCCGGCGGCGGGTCTCCTCCAGCAGCAGGTCGGTGATCCGGCGCAGTTGCTCCTCGTCGAGGCGCCGGAAGAGGACGATCTCGTCGATGCGATTGAGGAACTCGGGGCGGAAGTGCTCCCGCAGGGGCCGCAGCGCCCGCTCCCGCATCGCGTCGTCCGCCGCACCCGAGTCGGTGGTGCCGAAGCCGACGATGCCGCGGCCGGTGCCGATGGCCTCGGAGCCCAGGTTGCTGGTCATCACGATGACGGTGTTCTTGAAGTCGACCGTGCGGCCCTGCGAGTCGGTCAGCCGCCCGTCGTCCAGCACCTGGAGCAGGACGTTGAAGACGTCCGGGTGGGCCTTCTCCACCTCGTCCAGCAGGAGCAGCGAGTACGGGTGGCGGCGCACCGCCTCCGTGAGCTGCCCCGCCTCCTCGTGGCCCACGTACCCGGGCGGGGCGCCGACCAGCCGGCTGACGGTGTGCCGCTCCTGGAACTCGCTCATGTCCAGCCGCACCATCCGGTCCTCGCTGCCGAACAGCGCGTCCGCCAGGGCACGTGCCAGTTCGGTCTTGCCGACCCCGGTCGGGCCGAGGAACAGGAAGCTGCCGATCGGGCGCCGGGGGTCGGCGAGACCGGCGCGGGAGCGCAGCACCGCCTCCGACACGGCCGTGACGGCCTCGTCCTGCCCGATGACCCGCCGGCGCAGGTGTTCCTCCAGCCCCAGCAGCCGCTCCTTCTCCTCCTGCGTGAGACTGCTGACCGGAATGCCGGTCTGGCGGCTCACCACCTCGGCGATGTCCTCCGCCGTGACCTCGGCGGCCGGTCCGTCGCCGGCCGGCCGCGCGACGCGCCCGGCCCTGATCCGCTCGGTGACCTCCTGGATGCGGTCCCGCAGCTCCATGGCCTTCTCGTACTGCTCGGCCGCGACCGCCTGGTCCTTGTCCCGCGCCAGTTGTTCGGCCTGCCGCTCCAGCGCCCGCACGTCGGTGTTGGTGTGCGTGCGCAGCCGTACCCGGGCGCCCGCCTGGTCGATCAGGTCGATGGCCTTGTCGGGCAGGAACCGCTCGGTGATGTACCGGTCGGACAGCTCGACGGCGGCGAGCAGGGCCTCGTCGGTGTAGCGGACCTGGTGGTGGGCCTCGTAGCGGTCCTGGAGCCCGCGCAGGATCTCCAGCGCGTCCTCCGGGCTCGGCTCGGGCACCAGGATCGGCTGGAACCGGCGGGCGAGCGCCGCGTCCTTCTCGATGTAGCGGCGGTACTCCTCCATGGTCGTCGCGCCGATGACGTGCAGTTCGCCGCGGGCCAGCGCGGGCTTGAGCATGTTGCCCGCGTCCATCGAGCCGCTGTCGCCGCCGCCGCTGCCCGCGCCCGCGCCGACGACCGTGTGCAGTTCGTCGATGAAGACGACCAGCTCGCCGGAGTGGGCGCGGATCTCCTCGATGATGGCGTTCAGCCGCTCCTCGAAGTCGCCCCGGTAGCGGGTGCCGGCGACGACGCCGGACAGGTCCAGGGCGATGACCCGGCGGTCGCGCAGCGTGTCCGGCACGTCGTGCTCGGCGATGCGCTGGGCCAGCCCCTCCACGATGGCGGTCTTGCCGACGCCCGCGTCACCGATCAGTACGGGGTTGTTCTTGCCGCGCCGGGACAGCACCTCCACGGTCTGCTCGATCTCCAGATCGCGGCCGATCACCGGGTCGATCCGGCCCGCCTTGGCCATGTCGGTCAGGTCCCGGCCGTACTTGTCCAGCGTCGGGGTGCCGCGCGGCGGCGCCGGCCGCTGATCGGTTTCGCCCACCCACGGGCCCTGCCCGCTGCGACCGGCACCGGAGGAACCCTGCACGGAGCCCGGGTCGAACTTGGCGGCGTTCAGGATCCGCCCCGCCGCCGAGTCCGGGTTGGACGCGAGCGCGGCGAGCACGTGCTCGGGACCGATGTACGAGGCGCCCGTGTGCCGCGCCAGGTCGTGGGCGTCGAGCAGCGCCCGCTTGACGGCCGGGGTGACGGCGATCCGGGACTGCGGCGGGCCCTCGCCGGCCGTCCGGTCGATCTCCTCGGCCAGGGCGTCCGGATCTGCGCCGGCGCGGGCGATGAGGTCGCGGGTCGGTTCGGTCGCGAGGGCCGCGCGCAACAGGTGCTCGGTCTCCAGGTCGGTGCTGCCGTGTTCGGCGGCGTACGAGGCGGCGTCGCCGACCATCCGGCGCGCGGGCTCGCTCATGAGGCGGCCGATGTCGATGTACCGGGGGATGGGCCGCCCGCTCGCGGGCGACGCTCCCGCCCCGCCCCCGAAGAAGCGGGCCAGAAACTCGCTGAACGGGTCGGAGCCGTAACCCTCCGGACCCATGAAACCGCTGCTCATATGCGTCCGTTCCGGTGTCCGGGAATGGCCGGGACACGCTGTGCGAGAAGACCTGCTGGATCCAGGTCGCGGGTTCCCGAGCGCATTCCGGTTACACCTGCGGCGCACGGGGCGCATCGGCCTCCCGCACCACGCGGAGCACTGGCTTCCCTTCCGGCGCGGGCCCGGAGCCTCCGGTGGGTCACGGGCCGCCCGGGCACCCGCGTCCCGCGCCGCGCCGCCCCCGCCGGTTCCCCGTCCGGCGGGACCCGGCCGGACGGATGGCCGGGCGGAGGACGGGGCTGGGGACCGGGCGGAGGACGGGCGGCGCGTACCCCGTCCCGGCCGTCAGGACCCGGCCGTCGGCTCCGCCCGCCGGCCACAGGCGCACGGCCCCGGGCCCCGACCGCCCGGCCCCGGACCCCCGGCCCCGACCGCCCGCCCCGGCCGTCAGGCCGTGAAGCGGCCGGTACGGCGGATCTCCGGGTGGTCGGTGGTCGCGCCGTCCAGCTCCAGGGCCCGTACGAGCCGCAGGTGCTGCGGCGTGTTGACCACCCAGGCGATGACCCCGAGCCCCGCCGCCCGCGCCCGCTCCGTGGTCTCCAGGGTGAGGCGGCGGATGTTCAGCGCCAGGGTGCCGGCGCCCACCGCCCGCGCCCGCGCCACGATGTCGTCGCCCCAGTGGCTCGCGATGAGCACCGTCCGGACGCCCGGCACCAGGCGGGCGATCTCGGCGACGGCCTCGTCGTGGAAGGAGGACACCTCGACCCGCCCGGTCAGGTCACGCCGGCGCATGGCCTCGGCCAGCGTCCGGGCCGCCGCCACGTCCTTGATCTCCGCCTGGAGCGGTGTCCGCACGGCGTCCAGCACCTCCTCGAACACCGGGACGCGCTCGCCCAGCCCGGCGTCGAGTCTCCGCAGCTCGGCCAGCGTCATGTCGGCGATGGCCCCCGTGCCGTCGGTCGTACGGTCCACCTCGGCGTCGTGCATGACGACCAGGGCGCCGTCCTTGCTCAGGTGCAGGTCCAGTTCGATGACGTCCATGCCCGCGTGTTCCGCGCGGACGAAGGACCGCAGGGTGTTCTCCGGTTCGACACCCATGACTCCGCGATGACCGATGGTGAGGAAACTCAAGATCTTCTCGCTTCCGTCGACGGCGGTGCCGCGCGGTGCGGTGCCACCCGCGGCACCGCCGCAGCCTAACGATCCGCGCGGTGGACGGAAGCCGTCCCGCGCGGGAAAGCCGGAGTGGCCGGGCCCCGGCACGGCGGGACCCGGGACGAACCGGCCGGCCGGGCGGCGACCGGGGCGGCGCGGCCGCACAGGGCGCGGGACCTCCGGGCACGGGCGGGAGGCCCCCGTCCGTCCTGCCGGTCGCGCCCGGCGTGCCGCGACCCCCTGCCCCCCGTACGTCGGTGCGTCGTCTGCGGTCCGGGTCGAGCGCCGGGCGGCGTCTCTGGAGAGAGTCGGTGGATGCCGCTGCGTCACCCACTCCGGACAGGAAAAACAGCGGTCGCGGTGGGGGGTCGACAGGATATTTTCTTCCCGCTCCCCTTGTGGCGGAGAACCACCCATGGATACGGTGCCTTGACGCGAGGTTCTCCCGTGGAGGAAGTGTGATGACGGAAATTCTTGTGCAGGACGTTGTGGGCGGGGATGTGTCCGCCGACGCGAGGGTGATCGAGCACCCTGCGTGGCCCGAGCTCAAGAATGCCGTGGAAGAGATCCGCCCCTGGCAGTCCGCGGACGGTTCCATCGACTTCGACGCCGAGGGCGCGCCCTCCCGTGCGATCGTCGACACCACCCTCGACCGGGTCGTCGCCGCCGTCGAGCAGCTCTCCCCGCTGCTCCCGCACGACGCCGCGTACCACCGGGCGCTCGTCGCCGACCTGCGCAAGTGGGCGGACAGCGGTTTCGCCGTGCCCGACTTCCTGGACTCGCTGCTGGCCTTCCAGCCGGCCGCCGACCGGGTCGACGGACTCCAGCACCTGGCGCTGTTCCCGATGTACACGCAGAACGGCAACCCGGACCGCAACCTGGAAGCCGTCGTGCTGCGCATGGTCTGGCCGGAGTGGCTCGCCGAGCTGGAGGCCACCCGCTACGACAACCCGCTCTTCTGCGGCATCACGTTCGAGGACTTCACCTCGGGTTACGACACCAACTCGGCCGTGCTTTTCCCGGAGACCATCGCCGTGCGCGAGGCCCCGGAGCGCTTCAGCTGGGGCGGCATCTTCTGCGACCGCGAGGCCGCCCGCTTCCGCCGGGTCACCGAGGCGGCCGTGGACATCCTCGGCCTCGACCTGCCCGAGGACATCCGCGAGATGCTCGGCGACCAGGAGCGCTGCGAGAAGGCGTTCGTGCTCTGGGACATGGTCCACGACCGCACCCACAGCCACGGCGACCTGCCGTTCGACCCCTTCATGATCAAGCAGCGCCAGCCGTTCTGGATGTACGGCCTGGAGGAGCTGCGCTGCGACCTCACCGCCTTCAAGGAGGCCGTGAAGCTGGAGGCCGAGGGCCACCCGCACGGCCGCGACGTCCAGTACGCCGTGCTGTTCGACCGGATGTTCCGGTTCCCGGTCACCGGCGACCGCGTCCGCAACTACGACGGCCTGGGCGGCCAGCTGCTCTTCGCGTACCTGCACAAGCACGACGTGCTGCGCTGGACCGACAACACCCTCAAGATCGACTGGCAGCGGGCCCCGGAGGTCACCAACCAGCTGTGCGGCGAGATAGAGCAGCTGTACCGCGACGGCATCGACCGGCCGAAGCTGGTCCACTGGTTCGCCGCGTACGACCTGGTCTCGTCGTACCTTGCCCCGCACCCCGGCTCCCGCTGGGCGAAGGGCCCCGACGCACTCGACCTGGACCTGCCGCCGCGCAAGCTCGTCGACGAGGTGCTCCCGGACGAGTTTCCGCTGAGCATGTTCTATGAGGCCCTCTCCAAGAAGCTGAAGAACGTGATCGCCTCCACCAAGGGCATCACCGCCGAGAAGGCCACCGAGAGGGTCGCCGCGTGAGCTCTCGTACGGAGGAGACGACGACCATGAACGGCAAGGGCAACGGAAACGGCGGCCCGCTCGAGGGCGCGGTCGTCGCGGTCGCCGGAGCGGCGGGAGCGGCCGGCCGTGCCGCCCTGCTGCGACTCGCGGAGGCCGGTGCGACGGTGGTCGCCTCCGACGCCGACCCCGCGCGGCTCGCCGAGGCGGTCGACGCCGCCCGGTACGCGCACGGCGGCGCGACCGTCGTCGGCGACACGGTGGACCTGCTCGACCTCGGCGCGGCGCGCGAGTGGGCCGACAAGACCGAGAAGGAGTTCGGCCGGGTGGACGGCCTGGTCCACCTGGTCGGCGGCTGGCGCGGCAGCGCGACGTTCGCCGAGACGGACCTCGCCGACTGGACCCTGCTGGAGAAGCTGCTGATCCGCACGGTCCAGCACACCTCCCTCGCCTTCCACGACGGCCTGCTGCGCAGCGACCGCGGCCGGTACGTCCTGGTCAGCGCCGCCGGCGCGAGCAAGCCGACCGCCGGGAACGCCGCGTACTCCGCCTCCAAGGCCGCGGCCGAGGCGTGGACGCTCGCCCTCGGCGACGCCTTCCGCAAGGCCGGCGGCGAAGAGGGCCCCAAGGCCGCCGCTACGATCCTCATCGTCAAGGCTCTGGTGCACGACGCCATGCGCGCCGAGCGCCCGAACGCGAAGTTCGCGGGCTTCACGGACGTCGGGGATCTGGCGGATGAGATCGCGGCCGTCTGGGACAAGCCCGCTCAGGAAGTGAATGGACAGCGCCTGTGGCTGACCCCCAAGCCGTGACTCCCGGCACCGCCAGGACCGATGCCCGGCGGCGTCACGACCCGACCGTACGGGGCTTCGCCAGCGACAACTACGCCGGTGTGCACCCCGAGATCCTCGCTGCCATCGCCCTCGCCAACGGCGGCCACCAGGTCTCCTACGGCGAGGACGTGTACACCGAGCACCTCCAGCGGGTGATGCACAGCCACTTCGGTCCGACGGCCGAAGCGTTCCCGGTGTTCAACGGCACCGGCGCCAACGTCACCGCCCTGCAGGCGCTCACCGACCGCTGGGGCGCGGTCATCTGCGCCGAGTCCGCGCACATCAACGTGGACGAGGGCGGCGCCCCGGAGCGCATGGCCGGGCTGAAGCTGCTGACCGTCCCCACACCGGACGGCAAGCTGACGCCCGAGCTCATCGACCGGCAGGCGTTCGGCTGGGACGACGAGCACCGCGCCATGCCGCAGGCCGTGTCGATCACCCAGAACACCGAACTGGGGACCGTCTACACGGTGGACGAGATCCGGGCGATCGTCGAGCACGCCCACGGCCTGGGCATGAAGGTGCACCTCGACGGTGCCCGGATAGCCAACGCGGCCGCCTCGCTGGACGTCCCGATGCGGGCGTTCACCAACGCGGTCGGCGTGGACGTCCTGTCGTTCGGCGGGACGAAGAACGGCATGCTCGCGGGCGAGTGCGTGGTCGTCCTCAACCCGGACGCCGTCAGCCACATGAAGCACCTGCGCAAGATGTCGATGCAGCTCGCCTCCAAGATGCGCTTCGTCTCGGTGCAGTTCGAGGCGCTGCTCGCCAAGGACCTGTGGCTGCGCAACGCCCGGCACGCCAACGCGATGGCACAGCGCCTCGCGGAGGGCGTCCGCGCGGTGGGCGGGGTGGAGATCCTCTACCCCGTGCAGGCGAACGCGGTGTTCGCACGGCTGCCGCACGAGGTCACCCGGCGGCTCCAGGAACGTTTCCGCTTCTACTTCTGGAACGAGGCCGCCGGTGACGTGCGGTGGATGTGCTCGTTCGACACGACCGAGGACGACGTCGACGCGTTCGTCCTGGCGCTGAAGGAAGAGATGGCGCTCGGCTAGTCCTGTATGGCTATGCGGCCGACCGGAAGTCGATTGACTCCGGTCGGCCGCCTGCCTGTGGTCGGCGGGCATGGAGCTGATCCAGCAGGTCCCCGCGTCTCGGCCTGTCTGGCGGCCGAACGGGTCGCCCCGGCAGCGGCGCGCCGGAGTCTGTTGCGCGGAGTCCCCCGCCCTCGCGGCGCCCCTGCGCGCCCGGTCCCTCCCCGCCGTCTTGT
The DNA here is from genome assembly GCF_056432045.1 of Streptomyces sp. NPDC045701. Classification (NCBI taxonomy): domain Bacteria; kingdom Bacillati; phylum Actinomycetota; class Actinomycetes; order Kitasatosporales; family Streptomycetaceae; genus Streptomyces; species Streptomyces sp. NPDC045701. Next base: position 190,896 of record NZ_JBWKJV010000006.1, read on the forward strand.
GCGGGGCTTCCGGGTGCACGGCCCGGTGGCGTGGCGGTCAAGTCGCCGGGTCGCGCCCGCCCGCTGGATACGCAGTCCAATGAAGTGGACTATGCGGTGTTGTAGGCTGAACCTTGTCCGCTGGTTCCGAACGCCTTGAGGAGCGCCCGGGACCGGCTCCATCCGGACACGATCCTGCCCACGGCCCTGCCCGCCACCGACTCGCGCCCCCTGAACGGCTGACCATGAACCTGACGCTCACCGTCTCCGACGAGGTCCGCGCCCTCGTCCCCGGCTTCACCCACCTCGCCATCGAGGCGCGCGGCCTGGTCAACGGCCCCAGTGACGCCACCAGTGCCGCCCTCCTGGACGACGCGGCCCGCCGCCTCGCGGAACGCCTCGACGGACGCGCCCCGCAGGACGACCCGCACATCGCCGCCTGGCGTGAGGCGTACACCGCCTTCGGCGCCAAGCCGTCCCGTACGCGCAACTCCGCCGAGGCGCTCGCCAGGCGGGCCCTCGCCGATGGCGGCCTGCCGCGGATCAACCGGCTCGTCGACGCCTACAACGCCGTCAGCGTCGCCCACCTGGTCCCGGTCGGCGGCGAGGACGCCGACCGCATCCGGGGCGGGATGCGCCTGGTCCGGGCCACCGGCGGCGAACCGTTCCGCACGGCCGCGGCCGGCGAGGAGGTCGTCGAGCACCCGGAGCCGGGCGAAGTGGTGTGGTGCGACGACGAGGGCGTCACCTGCCGCCGCTGGAACTGGCGGCAAGGCGTCCGGACCCGCCTCACCGAGGGGTCCGTGAACGCGCTGTTCCTCCTGGAGAGCCTCGCCCCCATGCCGCTCACGGCCCTGGAAGCCGCGGGCGCCGAACTGGCCGAGGCGCTGGAGAAGCTTAGCCCGGGCGCCCGGATCACGGTGCGCCGACCCGCGTGACGCGGACGCGCGCCGCACGGCGGGAGCACGCGGGGCCTGCGGGGGGCGGCCGGGTCCGGCCGGCCCGTCGCATCGGCGGGCCACCGCGGCGTGATCGCCGGGGCGTGGCGGCCCGTAGCCCTCGGCCGCCACGGCGCCCGGCGGCCGCTCAGCCCGCCTCGCGGACCTCGGCCGGAGTGGGGGCCGTGCCCCCGAGGTGGGCGGGGATCCACCAGGTGTCGCTCGCGTCCTTGGGGCGCACGGGGTACGAACGCTGTGCCGCTTCGAGCAGCTCCTGCACGCGCTCGCGCAGCCGCCGCGTGATCGCGCCCGCGTACTGGTCGGTCGGCGCCTCCACCGGCTCGCCCACCCGGATCGTCACCGGGATGTGGCTCCGCCTGAAGTTGCGCGGCCGCCCCTTGGTCCACAGCCGCTGCGTGCCCCACAGGGCCATCGGAATCAGCGGTACGCCGGCCTCCTGGGCCAGGCGCGCCGCGCCGGACTTGAAGCTCTTGAGCGTGAACGAGGGGGAGATGGTCGCTTCGGGGAAGACCCCGATGATCTCGCCGGAGCGCAGCGACTCCAGGGCGTGGTGGTAGGCCGCCTCGCCCTGGTCGCGGTCGACCGGGATGTGCTTCATGCCCCGCATCAGCGGGCCGGACATCTTGTGCCGGAACACCGATTCCTTGGCCATGAACCGCACCAGGCGCTTTTGCGGCAGAGCGGCCAGTCCCGAGAAGATGAAGTCCAGATAGCTGATGTGATTGCTGACCAGGACGGCCCCGCCGGTGCGCGGGATGTTCTCCGAACCCTGAGTGTCGATCTTCAGGTCGAGCGCCTTGAACATCGTGAGAGCGGCGCCGATGACCGGCCGATAGACGAGTTCTGCCATCTGGAGAAGACCCCTTCTTCAGTGCCCGGGGAGGAATCTCCCGGCGAAAGTTACGCGGCCGTAGGTACCGGCATTGGGCCGATCGTGCACCATGTGCGCCGTACAGGCCAGTCCTGACGACTCCGTACAGCGAGATTCTCGTCACCTCATGTCCGCTCGCGGCGGATTTCATGCGTGCGGCGGGAATCCCCCGGCGGCCTCGCGCGCTGCAAAGGACGGTGCCACCACGGGACGGACAGGAGAGCGCGGTGCGGGAGGACGGGACGGGCCGGGTGCTCGGCGCGGGAGAGCTGGGCGCCGAGCTGGGGGAGCGCGCGACGCTGGTGCAGTTCTCCAGCGCCTTCTGCCAGCCGTGCCGGGCGACCCGCCGCGTCCTGGCCGAGGTGGCCGCGATGGTGGAGGGCGTGGCCCACGTCGAGATCGACGCCGAACGGCACCTCGGTCTCGTACGGGAGCTCGGCGTCGTCCGGACGCCCACCGTGCTGGTGCTGGACGGCGAGGGACGGATCGTCCGCACGGCGGCGGGGCAGCCGCGCAAGGCCGACGTCATCGTCGCGCTCGGCCGAGTCCTGTGACGGGCCGGTCCTGTCACGGGCCGTGACGCACGTCGCACATCCCGGACCGCCCTTGACTGTGCGTACCAACCATCGTCAGGCTGACGCCGTGCCCCAGGAACTCCTTCTTCACGGGCGGGCCCACGTCGACCTGGCCCGCAACGCGAGCGCGCGCTGTCCGGGTGTCTGAGCAGCCACGGACCCCCGCCCCGCGCCACCCGCAGAAGGACCCCTCCATGACGGTCTCGCCCGACCTCGCCGCCCGCCGCACCTCCCGGCAGGGCCGGCCCGCCACACCCGAGCTGCTCCGCTCCGTCTTCCGGCGGCACGCGGCCGGAGTCGCGGTGATCACCGCCCAGGGCGAGCGGCCCGTCGGCTTCACCGCCACCTCGCTCACCTCCGTGTCGGCCGCACCGCCGATGGTCTCGTTCGGCGTAGGGACCTCCTCCTCGAGCTGGCCCGTGCTGTCGGAGGCCGAACACATCGGCGTCCACGTCCTGGGGGACCACCAGCGGGACCTCGCGGCCACCTTCGCGCGCAGCGGCGCCGACCGCTTCGGCGCGCCGACGCGCTGGCGTCCGGGGCCGGAGGGCGTGCCGTTGCTCGACGGCGTACTGGCGTGGCTGGTGTGCCGGATCGTCGCCCGCGTCCCGGCCGGTGATCACCGCCTGGTGGTGGCGGAGGTCGTCACCGGCGACCCGGACGGCGCGGGCCGCCCGCTGCTGTACCACGAGGGGCGCTTCAACGCGCTGCGGGACTGAGAAGTCCCGGTTACGGAGCGTTGGCAAGGTCACAGTTCAAAGCGCTTGCTTACCGGGAAAGCAATCGGTGTACTGACGAGTAATATTTCGGGAGGGGCGTCCACCGCCCCGAGCGGAAACCGTCCCATCAGGCGCCTATGCTGCGTGCAACAAGGCAGCCCCGTTATGACGATGTGTAGGAGAGCCGGCGTGAGCTTGAGGATCGTTGTCTGTGTGAAGTACGTGCCCGACGCCACCGGCGACCGGCACTTCGCCGATGACCTGACCGTCGACCGCGACGACGTCGACGGCCTGCTGTCGGAGCTGGATGAGTACGCGGTCGAGCAGGCGCTGCAGATCGCCGAAGAGGCGGACGACGCGGAGATCACCGTGCTCACCGTCGGTCCCGAGGACGCCAAGGACGCGCTGCGCAAGGCGCTCTCCATGGGCGCCGACAAGGCCGTCCACGTCGAGGACGACGACCTGCACGGCTCCGACGTCATGGCCACCTCGCTCGTGCTCGCCAAGGCCGTCGAGAAGACCGGTTACGACCTGGTCATCTGCGGCATGGCGTCCACCGACGGCACCATGGGCGTCCTGCCGGCGATCCTCGCCGAGCGCCTGGGCGTCCCGCAGGTCACCCTGCTCTCCGAGGTCTCGGTGGAGGACGGCACCGTCAAGGGCCGCCGTGACGGCGACACCGCGTCCGAGCAGCTGGAGGCGTCCCTGCCGGCCGTCGTGTCCGTGACGGACCAGTCGGGCGAGGCCCGTTACCCGTCCTTCAAGGGCATCATGGCCGCCAAGAAGAAGCCGGTGGAGTCCCTGGAGCTGGACGACCTGGACATCGACGCCGACGAGGTCGGCCTCGAGGGCTCCTGGACCAAGGTCGACTCCGCGGCGGAGCGTCCGGCCCGTACGGCCGGCACGATCGTCAAGGACGAGGGCGAGGGCGGCAAGCAGCTGGCCGAGTTCCTCGCGAGCCAGAAGTTCATCTAAGGGCTCGCGCGAGTCACTCACCGCCCCCAGACTCTTCGCATCGCAGGAGATTGAAGTCCCATGGCTGAAGTTCTCGTCTACGTCGACCACGTGGACGGCGCCGTCCGCAAGCCCACCCTGGAGCTGCTGACGCTGGCCCGCCGCATCGGTGAGCCGGTCGCCGTCGCCCTCGGCTCCGGCGCCGAGGCCACCGCCGCCACGCTCGCCGAGCACGGCGCGGTCAAGGTCCTCACCGCCGACGCGCCCGAGTTCGCCGACTACCTCGTCGTACCGAAGGTGGACGCGCTCCAGGCCGCCCACGAGGCCGTCTCCCCGGCCGCCGTGCTCGTCCCCTCCTCCGCCGAGGGCAAGGAGATCGCCGCCCGCCTCGCCGTCCGCATCGGTTCCGGCATCATCACCGACGCCGTCGACCTCGAGGCCGGGGACGAGGGCCCGGTGGCCACGCAGTCCGCGTTCGCCGCCTCCTTCACCACCAAGTCCCGCGTCTCCAAGGGCACGCCGGTCATCACGGTCAAGCCGAACTCGGCCCCCGTGGAGGCCGCCCCGGCCGCGGGCGCCGTCGAGGCCCTGTCCGTCTCGTTCTCCGAGCAGGCCACCGGCACCAAGGTCGTCTCCCGCACTCCTCGCGAGTCGACCGGCCGCCCCGAGCTGACCGAGGCCGCGATCGTGGTCTCCGGCGGCCGCGGTGTCAACGGCGCCGAGAACTTCTCGATCATCGAGGACCTGGCCGACTCGCTCGGTGCCGCCGTCGGCGCCTCCCGCGCCGCCGTCGACGCCGGCTGGTACCCGCACACCAACCAGGTCGGCCAGACCGGCAAGTCGGTCTCCCCGCAGCTCTACATCGCCTCCGGCATCTCCGGCGCGATCCAGCACCGCGCGGGCATGCAGACCTCGAAGACGATCGTGGCCATCAACAAGGACGCCGAGGCCCCGATCTTCGACCTGGTCGACTACGGCGTGGTCGGCGACCTCTTCCAGGTCGTCCCGCAGCTGACCGAGGAGATCAAGTCCCGCAAGGGCTGACCTGCGGCAACTCTCCGACTCCGGGGCCGCGCGGTGAACCTCACCGCGCGGCCCCGCGTCGTCGGGGGGACCATTGACGCATGTCCTGGACACCCATTAGCTTCACCATACGGATTGTTGATTCCGCGTAGTGGAAATCTGAAGGGTGTGGGAATGGGTCAGCAGGAAAAGGTGGCGACGAGCCTCACCGGCGCGGTCAGCGAGGACATCAGCGCCTCCCTCGTCTCGGTCGACGAGGAGCTCGCCCGCCGCTACCCGGGCGACCCCGGCACCCGCCAGCCGGTCCACACCGTCTACGTGCCCGGTGAGGCGTTCGACGCCGGAACCATCCGCTCCTGGGGCGACCAGGCCCTCGCCATGCTCGACGAGCACGCCCCCGACGCGGCCTCCCTCGCCAAGGTCCTCGGCCTGCCCGAGGCGCTCGCGGACGACGTCCACGCGCGCGTACGGGCCAAGCTGGAGCGCGAGCCGATCGAGGACCTCCGGGTCGACTTCGAGGACGGCTACGGCGGAAAGGGCGGCGCCGAGGAGGACGCGGACGCCGCCCGTGCCGCCCGCCTGATCTCCGCCGCGTACGCGAACGGCACGGCCGCCCCCTACATGGGCATCCGCATGAAGTGCATGGAGGCCGCCGTACGCGACCGGGGCATCCGCACCACCGACGTCTTCCTCAGCGGCCTCATGGCACACGGCGGACTCCCCGAAGGCCTCGTCCTCACCCTCCCCAAAGTCACCTACGCCGAGCAGGTCGGCGCCTTCGTACGCCTGCTGGAAGCCTTCGAGAAGGCCCACGGCCTCGAAGCCGGCCGCCTCGGCTTCGAGATCCAGATCGAGACCAGCCAGGCCATCCTCGCCGCCGACGGCACGGCCACCGTCGCCCGCATGATCGACGCCGCCGAAGGCCGCGCCACCGGCCTGCACTACGGCACCTTCGACTACAGCGCCTGCCTCGGCGTCTCCGCCGCCCACCAGGCCAGCGACCACCCGGCCGCCGACCACGCCAAGGCGATCATGCAGGTCGCCGCCGCCGGCACCGGCGTACGCGTGTCCGACGGCTCCACCAACGTCCTCCCCGTCGGCCCCACGGAGAAGGTCCACGACGCCTGGCGCCTGCACTACGGCCTCACCCGCCGCGCCCTGGCCCGCGCCTACTACCAGGGCTGGGACATGCACCCCGGCCACCTGCCGACCCGGTACGCCGCCGTCTTCGCCTTCTACCGCGAGGGCTTCGAGCAGGCCGCCGCACGCCTGTCCGCCTACGCCAACCACGCCGGCGGCGACGTCATGGACGAGCCCGCGACCGCCAAGGCCCTCAGCTCCTACCTGCTGCGCGGCATCGACTGCGGTGCCCTGGACACCGGCGAGGTCGCCCGCCTCACCGGACTCACCCGCGCCGACCTCGACGGCTTCGCCGCACCGCGCCGGGGCGACCTGACCGCCACCGCCCCCTAGCCGGACACTCCCCGGCGCCCGTCTGCGCTGTCACAGCGGCCCCGTACTCTGTACGCGTTCATCGACATGACGTGTACAGAGGAACGGGGCAGCGTTGTCTTCGGGGGAGAACGAACTGATCGCCGGGCGCTACCGGGTGGTCCGGCAGCTCGGCCGCGGCGGGATGGGCGTCGTCTGGCGCGCCGTCGACGAGGTCCTGGGCCGCGAGGTCGCGGTCAAGGAGCTCCGCACGTACACCGACTCCTCCGGCCACGAACTGGCCGACCTGCGGCTGCGGATGCAGCGCGAGGCACGCGCCGCCGCACGGGTGCGCCACCCCGGAGTGATCTCCGTCCACGACGTGGCGGACCACCTGGGCCGCCCGGTCATCGTCATGGAGCTCGTCGACGGACCATCCCTCGACGACGTCCTCGGCGAGCGCGGCGTCCTGGACCCGCGCGAGGCCGCCGCGATCGGCGCCAAGGTGCTGGAGGCGCTCGGTGCGGCGCACGCCGCCGGAGTGCTCCACCGCGACGTCAAGCCCGGCAACGTCCTCCTGGACCGCGGGGGTACCTCCCCGGCCGACGGCCATGGCGGAGGGCGCGTCGTCCTCACCGACTTCGGCATCGCCGCCATGGAGGACCCGGGCGACGGCTCCACCACCCACCTGACACGCAGCGGTGAGATCGTCGGCTCGCTCGACTACCTCGCCCCGGAGCGCGCGCAGGGCCAGGAGCCGGGCCCCGCGTCCGACGTCTGGGCGCTCGGCGCCACCCTGTACGCGGCCGTCGAGGGCGCCTCTCCCTTCCGGCGTACGTCGACGTGGTCGACGCTCACCGCGATCGTCGTCGAGCCGCTGCCCGAACCACGCCGCGCGGGCCCGCTCACCCCCGTCCTGCGGCAGCTGATGCACAAGGACCCGGCGCAGCGGCCGGACGCGGCGACCGCGGCGCGGCTGCTCGCGGCGGTCGCGCGGGGGGAGGAGCCCGGGCCCGCGAACACGGCCCCGGTGTACGTCCCGACCGAGCGGACCGTCCTGCCCCACCAGCCGCAGGGCTTCGGCCCCGCGCCCGTGGAGCCGCCGGCAGCCGGCCACGCCCCTCCCACGGCGCCCGCGCCCGCCCCGCACCCGGCCGCGCCGGCGACACCGGTCCCGGTGGCCACCGCCGCTGCCGCACCGGCGGCCCGCACGGGCAGGGGCAGGCTCCTCGTCGCGGCGGCGACCGCCGCCGTCCTGCTCGCCGGGGGAGGCGTGACGTACGCCTTCATGGACGACACCGCAACCGGGCCCGCCGGACAGCGGGCGGCCGGCGGCCGGACCGATAGCGGCGGCAGCCCGGCCCCCGGCCGCCCGCTGGACCCCGGCGCCGCGCCGTCCGCCTCCGGTACGACGCCAGGCGCCGAGCCGTCCGCCTCCGAGCCGTCGGCCGCGAAGCCCCCCACGGCGGACACACCGCGCGCCTCCGCCTCCGCGGCGGCGGCGACCGGCGGCGGCACGGACGGGGGCACCGGCGGCGGCACGTCCACCGGCGGGTCGGGGGGCACGGGCGGCGGTTCCGGTTCCGGCTCCACGGACGGCGGCGGGGCGGCCACCACGGGCGGCGGCTCCACCTCCCCCACCGGCGGCGCCGCCGCCCCCGCACCCGCCTGCCACTCCATAGGAGGCGGGAAGCACAACTGCCAGGTGTGGCGCACGGCGAAGTCCTACCGGGCCGACGGCAGCGAGGCCGGCGTCCTCAACGCGGGCACCAACTACTTCTACTGCCAGGCGAACCTGGGCCGCCGCGAGACCCACGGCGAGTGGACCAACGTCTGGTGGGCCAGGACGGACGACGACAGCGGCAACACCGGTGTGTACGTCAGCGACGTCTACATCAAGGGCGGTGACAACGACCAGCCGGTGCCCGGCCTGCCGGTCTGCTGACGCGTCACGCGTCACCGTCGCACGCTACCGCCACGGCCGCACGGCGCCGTCCCGCTGCCGCGCGACCGCGCGGCAGCGGTGCTCGGCGTCAGGCCGGCGGGATCTCGCCCGAACCGCGCGGGATCAGCGCCGTGCCGAGGACGGTGCGCGCCGGGGCGTCGTCGAACCCGTCGAGTCGCCGGAACAGCCGCTCCGCAGCCGTCCGCCCCAGCGCGGCGGCGTCCTGGGCGATGACCGTGATGCCCAGGAGGTCGGCGAGCTCGATGTCGTCGAAGCCGACGAACGCCACCGGCCGCCCCCGGCCCGCCAGTTCCCTCACGGCGGTCACCGTCACCCGGTTGTTGCCCGCGAAGACGGCCGTCACCGGGTCGGGCCCGGACAGCATCGCGGCCGTCGCCTCCCGTACCCGCTCCGGCTCCGTCGAGCCCAGCGACACCCACGCGTCGTCCACCGTCAGTTCGGCGTCCTCCATCGCCGCGCGATAGCCCCGCAGCCGCTCCACGGCGGTGTGGATGCGCGGCTGGTCGCCGATGAACCCGATCCGGCGGTGGCCGTGGGCGATCAGGTGCGCGACGCCCGCCCGGGCCCCGCCGAAGCTGTCGGACAGCACCACGTCCGCGTCGATCCGCCCCGCGGGCCGGTCGACGAAGACGGTCGCGATGCCCGCCCGCATCTCCGGTTCGAGGTAGCGGTGGTCGGTACCGGCCGGGATGACGATCAGCCCGTCGACGCGGCGCGCGCACAGCGCCAGCGCGAGCTCCTGCTCCCGGTCCGGGTCCTCGGCGCTGGAACCGTTGATCAGGAGCGCCCCGTGCGCCCGGGCCACCTCCTCCACGGCCCGGCTGAGCGGGCCGTAGAACGGGTCGGCGAGGTCCTCCAGGACCAGGCCCACGGAGGCGGTGCGGCCCTTGCGCAGAACCCGCGCGCTGTCGTTGCGGCGGAAGCCGAGCGCCTCGATGGCCTCCTGGACACGGCGTTCGGTGTCGGGCGTGACGCCCGCCTCGCCGTTGACCACGCGCGACACGGTCTTGAGCCCGACGCCCGCGCGGGCGGCCACGTCCTTCATGGTGGGCCGGTTGCCGTAGCGGTGGGCGGGGCGGCGGGTGGTCTCTGCCACAGGTGCTGTCCTGTCGTTCGTCGTCCGGCGTGCGGGTGGGTGTGCGAGGCTGTGGCGTCGAGCATAGGCCCTGGACAACGTTGTCAACGCAGGGGAGACTGAGGCGGGCGGTTCTCGGACCGCCCGTGCGCGTTGCCCGGAAGCGCAGATCCGGCCGGTCGCAGCCGTGACCGGTGCGGGCCCGCGCCACGATGTTCCAGGACGCTCACGCACCTACACGCGACTCACGGGGGATCCGACGCCGATGCATTCCGACCTCGTCGCCGCGCTGGACATCGGTGGCACCAAGATCGCCGGTGCCCTGGTGGACGGCAGCGGTGGCATGCTGCTGCGGGCGCGGCGGCCGACCCCGGCGCGTGAGGGTGCCGAGACGGTGATGGGTGCCGTCGAAGCGGTCCTCGCCGAGCTCGCGGCGTCCCCGCTGTGGCCGCGCGTCGGCGCCGTCGGCATCGGCAGCGCGGGTCCCGTGGACGCCTCGGCGGGCACGGTCAGCCCCGTCAACGTTCCCGCCTGGCGGGCCTTCCCCCTCGTGGAGCGGGTACGCCGGGTGGCCGGCGGCCTGCCGGTGGAACTGGTCGGCGACGGCGTCGCGATGACGGCGGCCGAGCACTGGCAGGGCGCCGCCCGGGGCTACGACAACGCGCTGTGCATGGTGGTCTCCACCGGGGTCGGCGGCGGGCTGGTGCTGGGCGGCCGTCTGCATACCGGACCGACCGGCAACGCCGGCCACATCGGCCACATCAGCGTCGACCTGGACGGCGACCCCTGCCCGTGCGGCGCGCGCGGCTGCGTCGAGCGCATCGCCAGCGGACCCAACATCGCCGCCCGCGCCCTGGAGAACGGCTGGCGCCCCGGCCCCGACGGCGACACCACCGCCGTCGCGGTGGCGGCGTCGGCCCGGGCCGGGGACCCGATCGCCATCGCCTCCTTCGAGCGCGCCGCCCGGGCGCTGGCGGCCGGGATAGCCGCCACGGCGACGCTCGTCGAGGTCGACATCGCGGTGATCGGCGGCGGGGTGGCGGGCGCCGGTGACGTCCTGTTCGCCCCGCTGCGCCGGTCCCTGCGCGACTACGCCACGCTCTCCTTCGTCCGGCGCCTCACCGTCGCCCCGGCCCTCACCGGCGCGGACGCCGGCCTCCTCGGCGCGGCCGCCGCCGCGGCCCCGGACCGGCGCGGTACCACCGCCGCGGTGACCTTCACCGGCTGACCCGCCGTCAGCGCGCGACGGCCTCGACGCGGGGCTCGGGCGCGCCGGAGTGCGTCGCGCGGGGCTGCGGCGCGCGGGGCTGGTGCATGATCACCAGGAACGCGTCCGCCTCGATGTCCATCACGACCTCCGCCGCCAGGCCCTCGTCGCGCCGCGCCTGGGCGAACTCCTCGGCCGGCCACGAGCCCCGCGGGCCTCCCGCCGGGAACCTCTCCAACACCGTGCGTGCCATCGCGCACCCCCTGTCCATCGCCTGCTCCAACGACACCCGCCCGGGAGTGTCACGCCCCGAGCGGCCATCCCTTCGTACCGTGAGACGTTTCTGGTTCCCCGTCGGACGCGACGGAAGCGCAACAGCCCGGCCACAGTTGTGTGGCCGATCGGACACCCGCGTGCCCGGGCGGGTTTCCGTGGCAGGGTGTTGCGGGCAAGCCACTGGGGGCTACGGAGGAGGGGGAACCGTGATCGTCTGGATCAACGGTGCGTTCGGTGCCGGCAAGACGAGTGCCGCGCGCGAACTGGTCGACCTGATCCCTAACAGCACCGTCTACGACCCCGAGATCATCGGTGGAGCGCTGCGGCACCTGCTGCCGCAGAAGCGGCTCGCCGAGGTGACGGACTACCAGGACCTGCCGATGTGGCGGCGGATGGTCGTGGACGCCGCCGCCGCGTTGCTCGCCGAGGTCGGCGGCGTACTGGTGGTGCCGATGACGCTGCTGCGCCAGGAGTACCGCGACGAGATCTTCGGCGGGCTCGCCGCCCGCCGCGTCGCCGTCCACCACGTGGTGCTCACCCCGGACGAAACGATACTGCGCACCCGTATCGGCGGTCGCGAGGAAGTGGAGGGCGACCCGGAGGCCAACGAGCGGATCCGGCAGTGGGCGTACGACCACATCGAGCCGTACCTCGCGGCGCTCGGCGGCTGGCTGTCCACCGACGCCCACGCCGTCGACAACGGCCGCCTCACCCCGGCCCAGACCGCGCGCGCCATAGCCGAGGCGGTACGCACCGGGGCGGCCGGCGCGTGCGGGATCGTCCAGACGCCGGAGCCGACCGGTGAGACCCTCGCCGCCGGGGTCCTCCTCTTCGACGAGCAGGACCGCGTGCTGCTCGTCGACCCCACCTACAAGCCCGGCTGGGAGTTCCCCGGCGGGGTCGTCGAGCGCGGGGAGCCGCCGGCCCGCGCCGGGATGCGGGAGGTCGCCGAGGAGATCGGCCTCGAACTGGACGTCGTGCCCAGGCTGCTGCTCGTCGACTGGGAGCCGCCGCGGCCGCCCGGCTACGGCGGCCTCCGGCTCCTCTTCGACGGCGGCCGGCTCACCGCCGCCCAGGCCCGGGGCGTGCTGCTGCCGGGCGCCGAGCTGCGCGGCTGGCGGTTCGTCACCGAGGACGAGGCCTCCGGGATGCTGCCCCCGGCCCGCTACGAGCGCCTCCGCTGGGCGCTGCGCGCCCGCGAACGCGGCACCGTGCTGAACCTGGAGGCCGGCATTCCGGTCGGCTGACGGTACCGGCCCCGGGGCCGGCGGCGTGCAGTCGGGTGCCGGGGGCATGGGGCCGGGGGAGCCGGCCCCCGCCCTACCGCCGCGGAACCGGGGCGTCCCGCTCCGCCGCCGCCCGTAACGCGGCCGCCGCGCCGCCCGTCAGCGGGTCGCCGTGCCCGAAGCACACCGTGTCAGGCGCCAGCCCGGCCAGGCGGCGCATCGACGCACCGGCGCGCTCACGGTCCACATGGAACACACCGAGCGCCACCCGCCCCACCGATGCCACCGTGTCGCCCGTGAACAGCACACCGTGCCGCGGCAGGTGCACCGCGAGGGAACCGTCCGTGTGGCCCGGCGTGTGCACCACCCGCGCCCCGTCGCCGAAGCCGAGCCCGTCCCCGTCCCGGACCTCCCGGTCCACCCGGGTCGGCGGCGCCACCGGGACCGTCAGCCCGTGCTCGTACAGCGGCACCTCCCAGTCCAGCAGGACCGGATCCGGGACCGGAGCCTCGCCCCGGACGACCGGGGCGTCCAGGGCGTGGGCCACCACCTCCGCGCCGTACCGCGCGGCCAGCTCGCCCGCCGCGCCCACGTGGTCGCGGTGGCAGTGGGTGAGCACGATCCGCCGCAGCCCCTCCGGACGCAGGCCCCGGCTCCGTACCGCCTCCTCGATCCGCCGCGCCGCACCCGCCCAGCCCGCGTCGATCAGTGTCAGGTCGTCGTCCCCGTCCACCCACAGGTACGCCTGCCCGACCGGGAAGCGCAGCATGAGCAGACCGGGCCGTACCTCGATGACGTCCACATCCGCGTTGTCGGTCATGCGGCGAACGTACGCACCGCCGCCCGCCGCCGCCGTCCGCTCTGCTGTGCGCAGATCCGCTGTCGGCTCAACCCCGCCGGGCGGCGGCGTAGTTGACCAGGAACAGCGCCTCCGCGACTGACATGCGCTCCAGCTCGTCCGGCGACACGCTCTCGTTCACCGCGTGGATCTGCGCCTCCGGCTCGCTCAGGCCGATCAGCAGGATCTCCGCGTCCGGGTAGAGCGCCGCCAGCGTGTTGCACAGCGGGATCGAGCCGCCCATGCCCGCGATCTGCATCTCCTGGCCGGGGTACGCGGCCCCCAGCGCGTCGGCCATCGAGGTGTACGCCGGGCTGCCGACGTCCGCCCGGAACGGCTGCCCCTGCCCGACCTGCTCCACCGACACCCGCGCGCCCCACGGCGTGTGCGCCTCCAGGTGCGCGGTCAGCAGCTTCGTCGCCTCGGCGGCGTCCTGCCCGGGCGGCACCCGCAGGCTGATCTGGGCACGCGCGGTGGCGTGCACCGACGGCGTGGCGCCGACCACCGGCGGGCAGTCGATGCCCATGACGGTGACGGCCGGGCGCGCCCACAGCCGGTCGCCGACCGAACCGTGACCGATCAGCCCCACACCGTCGAGGACCTTGGCGTCCCGGCGGAAGTCCTCCTCCTCGTACCGCAGACCCTGCCAGGCACCCTCGGCGTCCAGGCCGTCCACCGCGGTCGAACCGTCCTCCGCCCGCAGTGAGTCCAACAGGCGGATGAGCGCGGCCAGCGCGTCCGGCGCGGCCCCGCCGAACAGCCCCGAGTGCAGGTTGCCCCGCAGGGTGTCCACCGTGACGCGCACCATCGTCATCCCGCGCAGCGTCGCCGTGACGGTCGGCAGCCCGGCCCGGAAGTTGCCGGCGTCGCCGATCACGATGGCGTCCGCCGCCAGCAGCTCGGGGTGCGCCTCGGCGTACCGCTCCAGGCCGCCCGTGCCCTGCTCCTCCGAGCCCTCGGCGATGACCTTGACACCGACCGGTACCCCGCCGTTCGCCTTCAGGGCCCGCAGAGCCAGCAGATGCATGATGAAGCCGCCCTTGCAGTCGGCGGCCCCGCGTCCGTACCAGCGCCCGTCCTCCCGCTCGGTCAGCTCGAACGGCGGGGTGACCCAGCCGGCCGGGTCGAGCGGCGGCTGCACGTCGTAGTGGGCGTACAGCAGCACCGTCGGCGCCCCCTCGGGGCCGGGCAGGTAGCCGTACACCGACTGCGAACCGTCCGGGGTGTCGAACACCGACACGTCCTGGAAGTCCTCCGCCCGCAGCGCGTCCGCGACCCAGTCCGCCGCGGCCCGGCACTCGCTCGGCGGGAACTGCGCCGGGTCCGCCACCGACCGGAACGCCACCAGTTCCGTGAGCTCCGCCTTCGCGCGGGGCATCAACGAGGCGACGGTCGCGGCGATCGGCGGGATCGGCCGGCTCGGCTGGGCGGTCATGGGCACGCTCCTGATGGGTGCGACGTTGAGACAGGCGTTGCGTGTGGTTGCACGGCGAACGCGCGTCCGATCCTCCCACAGCGGGTGACGGAGGCCCGCGCCGTAGGATGCGACCACAGGCACGGGCCAATCGGTCGGGATCGGTCGGGATCAGGCCGGACCAGTCGGGACCAGTCGGGACCAGTCCGGACCAGTCGGGATCAGGAGCAGAAGCACATCGTGAGCAGCGAGAACGCAGACGCCGGCAACGGATACTCCGCGCCGGTGTGGGATGTCGTCGTGGTCGGCGCCGGGCCGGCGGGAGCGTCCGCGGCGTACGCGGCGGCCGTCGCGGGCCGCCGGGTGCTCCTGCTGGAGAAGGCGGACCTGCCGCGCTACAAGACGTGCGGCGGAGGCATCATCGGCCCCTCGCGCGACGCTCTGCCCCCCGGGTTCGAGCTGCCCCTGCGCGACCGGGTGCACGCGGTCACGTTCTCGCTGAACGGCCGTTTCGCCAGGACCCGGCGCTCAAAGCGCATGCTGTTCGGGCTGATCGACCGGTCCGAGTTCGACGCGGGTCTGGTCGAGCAGGCGCGGAAGGCGGGCGCCGAGCTCCGCACCGGCGTCACGGTGTCGCGGGTCGAGCAGCACGGTACGACGGTGCCGGACCGGCGGACGGTCGCGGTCGTCCTGGCGGACGGGGAGGTCGTGCTCGCGCGGGCGGTCGTCGGCGCGGACGGCAGCGCCAGCCGGATAGGCGCGCACGTCGGCGTGAAGCTGGACCAGGTCGACCTCGGCCTGGAGGCGGAGATCCCGGTTCCGGAGACGGTCGCGGAGGACTGGGCGGGGCGGGTGCTCATCGACTGGGGCCCGCTGCCCGGCAGTTACGGCTGGGTCTTCCCCAAGGGCGACACGCTGACCGTCGGCGTGATCTCGGCGCGGGGCGAGGGATCGGCCACCAAGCGGTACCTGGACGACTTCATCGCCCGGCTCGGGCTCGCCGGGTTCGAGCCCGCGATCTCGTCCGGGCACCTCACGCGGTGCCGGAGCGACGACTCGCCGCTGTCGCGCGGGCGGGTGCTGGTCTGCGGCGACGCGGCGGGCCTGCTGGAGCCGTGGACCCGGGAGGGCATCTCCTTCGCGCTGCGGTCCGGGCGGCTGGCGGGCGAATGGGCGGTACGGATGGCCGAGGCGAACGACGCGGTGGACGCGCGGCGCCAGGCACTGAACTACGCGTTCGCCATCAAGGCCGGGCTGGGCGTCGAGATGGCGGTCGGACGCCGCATGCTCGCCCTGTTCGAGAAGCGGCCGGGCCTGCTCCACGCGACGATCACCGGCTTCCGCCCGGCGTGGCGGGCGTTCGCCGACATCACCCGAGGGGCCGCCACCCTCGCGAGCCTGGTCCGCGGCTCGGCCGCCGCCCGCCGCGCCCTGGACGCCCTGGACCGCCGGCGGTAGCCCGTCGTCCGCCCGCCCGTGCCACCGGTGGATGCGCCGGTGCCACGGGCACGGCCGGTCCCGGACCGGCCGGTGACCGTGCGCGGGAAGCGGCCACCGGTGAGCTCCGGGGGTTCGCCGGCACCGCCGGTGCCCGGCGTCCTCGTCCCCGCAGGGCCCCGCACCTGACGGAGTGCGCGGTGCCGCCCGTCGCGGTGTTCGGTACGCTCCGACCCGCCGCCCGCACGCGGCGGGCACGACCACCGTGAGCCGGTCGGCGGTGAACCGGCCGGGCCGCGCCGACCGTTCCAGGAGTGCGCCATGACGACCACCGACAGCCGGCCCGAGGGTGAGCCCGGCTCCTCCGTCACATTCATCAACGTCTTCGACATCGCGGCCGACCAGGTCGACGCGTTCGTCGCCCAGTGGGAGCGGCGCGCCGCGCTGATGAGCGCCAAGCCGGGCTTCCTCGACACGCGCCTGCACCGGGCGCGCTCGTCGGAGACGCGGTTCCAGCTCGTCAACGTGTCGCACTGGCGGAGCCGGGAGGCGTGGGAGGCCGCCACCGCGGACCCCGAGTTCCAGGAGCGCACCCGGGAGGCTCGTGAGGACGCCCCGGCGCCGGTCACGCCGAACCCGGGTCTGTACGACGTGGTGGTGGAGTTCTCCGCCGTGGCCGAGCCCGGGTGACGAGGCCACCCCCGGCCGTCGCGGTGAACGCCCGCCCTACGAGCCGGGCCCGGTACGCCGAGCCCCGGCCGCCCGGACACGCGGTCCGTCCCCGAAGCGCCACAACACCCGCGTGACACGCGCCAGGAACGCCAGACCGGCCAGCGTCGCCGCCACCACCAGCACGCCCCGCGCCGCGCCGCCCGCCAGATCCAGTACGAGCACGGGCGCGGCGCCCAGGACGAACACCCCGGCCGCGAGGAACACCCCCGTCACCAGGGCGTACCCGATCTCGACGGTCATGGCGTCCCGTTGGGCCTGCGTGCGATTCCCCATCGGCCGAGTGTCACAAGCGCGCGGCCGGTGGGCAAGTCCGCGCCCGCCGGCGCGCGCCGCGTCCCCGGCCGATCAGTCCCGTACGCCGACGGGCTCGGCCTTCTCCGCCCGCGCACCGGGCGACTTCGCGACCACGACCGACGGCCGGGGCTTCCGCGCACGGCGGTCGGCGCGCAGGCCGGTGAGGGTGATCAGCAGCCCGGCGAGGGCGATGGCCGTCACCACGGCGAGACCCGGCCGGAAGCTGTCCAGTACCGCCTGCGGGGAGGCGGGCGAGGTGCCCTGGTGGCCACCGGCCGTGATCACGGCGGTCACGACGGCGAGGAAGACGGCCCCCCCGACCTGGACGGAGGTGTTGAGCAGTCCCGACACCATGCCCTGCTCGTCGTCGGGCACACCGTTGGTGGCCTGGATGTTGAGGGACGGGAACGTCAGCGCGCAGGCCGCGCCGAGCAGCAGCATCGAGGGCAGGACGACGGCCGCGTAGCGCGGGGTCAGGTCGACCTGGAGGAAGATCGCGTACGCGGCGACCAGGAACGTGAAGCCCGTCGCGATCACCCGGGGCGTACCGAACCGGTCCACCACGTCGCCGACCTTGGTGGAGGAGAGCGCCACCAGGAGACCGGCCGGCAGGAACGCGAGCGCGGTCTGCAGGGCGCTCCAGCCGAGCAGCGACTGCATGTACTGGGTGACGATGAACTGGAAGGCGACGTACGAGCCGAAGAACGCGGCGGCGCCGAGCTGGGCGCGCAGCTGCGTACCGGAGCGGAGCACACCGAGCCGCAGCAGCGGGCTCGCGCTGCGCCGTTCGATGGCCACGAAGGCGGCCAGCAGGATCGCCGTGGCCAGGAACGACAGCAGCGTACGGGCGGAGGTCCAGCCCACCTCGGGTGCCTGGACCACGGTGAACACCAGCAGCAGCATGGCTCCGGTCCCGGTGACGGCGCCCGGGACGTCGTAACCGCCGCGGGTGTCCTCACGGTCGCTGTGCGGGATCATCCGCACCCCGGCGACCAGGGCGATCAGCGCGATGGGCGCGGGCAGCAGCATGGTCCAGCGCCAGCTCAGCTCGGTGAGCAGCCCGGACAGCACCAGGCCCATGGAGAAGCCGGTGGCGGCGCAGGTGGTGTAGATCGACAGTGCCCGGTTGCGCTGCGGACCCTCCTTGAACGTGGTGGTGATGATCGAGAGGCCGGCGGGCGCGGTGAAGGCGGCGCTCAGGCCCTTGATGAAGCGGCTCGCGATCAGCAGCGGGCCCGAGTCCACGAGTCCGCCGAGCAGTGAGGCCAGGGCGAAGACGCCGAGGGCGACGAGGAAGACGCGGCGCCGGCCGAGGAGGTCGGCCGCGCGACCGCCGAGCAGCAGGAGACCGCCGTAGCCGAGGATGTAGCCGCTCACGATCCACTGGAGGGTCGCGGTCGACAGGCCGAGGTCGCCGGCGATGGACGGCAGGGCGACGCCGACCATGGAGACGTCGAGGGCGTCGAGGAACATGGCGGCGCACAGCACCAGCAAGGTGCCCCACAGGCGGGGGCTCCAGCGTTCGTCCGTGGCCGAACCCACGGCGGGGGAAGGGGTGTTGA
The DNA here is from genome assembly GCF_056432045.1 of Streptomyces sp. NPDC045701. NCBI lineage: Bacteria > Bacillati > Actinomycetota > Actinomycetes > Kitasatosporales > Streptomycetaceae > Streptomyces > Streptomyces sp. NPDC045701. The sequence continues at coordinate 209,434 of NZ_JBWKJV010000006.1, forward strand.
GCGGAGAGGTCATGCGCAGCAGAGTACATGCGCATGCATTGAATGCAAATGCATTTAATTCCGATGCAACGAAGGGTGTCTTCCCTGCTAACGTGGGTGCATGGCGGTGACGAAGTCCGAGCGGGCGCTCGTGGAACAGTGGCGCGACGTGCTCTCCGTGCATGCCCGCACGATGTGCGAACTCGACCGCGCGCTGCACCGGTTCGGGCTCGGCGCCAGCGATTTCGAGGTTCTCGACGTGCTCGCCGAAGGGGCGGCGGAGGACGGCGGCTGCGCCTACCGGGTGCAGGAGCTCGCCTCCCGCGTACACCTCAGCCAGAGCGCCCTGTCGCGGCTGGTCGCGCGACTGGAGAAGGAGGGCCTGGTGTCCCGCGGCATGTGCAGCGAGGACCGGCGCGGCGTACGGGTGGCCCTGACCGACACGGGCCGGGCACGGCACGCGGAGGCGCAACCCCTCCAGCGCGCCGTGCTCGCCCGGATGCTCGCCGACCGGGCCTGACCGGCCCTGCCCCGGCCGGGTTTCAGTGAGTATTCGTCGAGGAATCGACCAATGAGCGGCGGATGCTCGTCCAGGTGCCCATCAACTTCATGAACTCGTCCACGCTCGCGGGCGGGGTCTGCTCCATCGTCATCCCGATATAGCGGTCCCCGCCCCTGCCGAAGAGCTTGAGCACCACCGGCCAGGCCGGGGCGAACTCGGTCACAGTGATCCGGCCGTACGCCTCCAGGGCCTCGTCCAGCCGCGGAATGTCCGCCACCTCCCGCACGTCGTACCCGGCGTCGCGGAGTGCGTCGGCCGCGGTCGCGATGGCTCCGCGAACCGTGGGGTGGACGCCGTGTACGCCGGGGTCCTCCACGACCGCGACCTTCAACGGACCGGCGAGCTGTTCGCCGTAGGCGGGTACCGGCACCGCGCGTGGGTCTCGCGGATCGGTCCCGGCCGGCACCTCTCCGAGTGACATGCCCGTGAGCGTCCGAACGTGCCCGGATCGAGCGGGAATCGAGAAGCGCGGGTCGCGGAGCCGCCTCTAACCTGCCGGTCATGGACATCACCATTCACACAAGTTCCCTCCCGCACGACGACCCCGATGCGTCGCTCGCCTTCTACCGCGACGTCCTCGGCTTCGAGGTTCGCAGCGACGTCGGTCAGGGCAGGATGCGCTGGATCACGGTCGGCCCGGCCGGTCAGCCCGATACGTCGATCCTTCTGGCGCCGCCGGCTGCCGACCCGGGAGTCACCGAAGACGAGCGCCGCACCATCACGGAGATGATGGCCAAGGGCACCTACGGCTGGATCCTGCTGGCCACCCCGGACCTCGACGCCACGTTCGAGAAGGTGCAGGCCGGTGATACCGAGGTCGTCCAGGAGCCGACCCTGCAGCCGTACGGCATCCGCGACTGCGCCTTCCGCGACCCTGCGGGCAACCTGGTCCGCATCCAGGAGCTTCGCTGAGCCGTGCGGGGTGTCGATGCCGCCGTGCCGGCCGGCATCGCGACTATCCGCAAGGAACGCGGCGGCGTACCGGCGCAGAGGTGTCCGCCCTGCCGGCCGCCCACCAGGACCGCGTGCGGAATCTCGTCGAATCGGCCGTGGGGCAGGGCTCAGTCCCGCTGCTGACCAGCAGTGGCTCGACCGGCTGGTCGACTCCGGCGGAGCCGGTCGTCACCACCGAGCGCCCGTGGGGTGCCTGCCTCGGCAGGCACCCCAGGGCGCTCGTAGACGTCGATGAAAGATGAAAAAGGGGAGTGTTCTCATGTGCCAGACCGAGTGGCGGCGTGCACGCGTCCAGGCGCAGCGCCTGGCTGATCTCGCGCGGCTGCGTCGCGTCCGCGACCGGATCGACAGGGAGTACGCGCAGCCGCTGAACGTGGAGGCGCTCGCTCGCGATGTGCACATGTCCGCCGGGCACCTGAGTCGGCAGTTCCGGGCCGCCTACGGTGAGTCGCCGTACGCGTATCTGATGACACGTCGCATCGAGCGGGCGACGGCGCTGCTGCGGCGGGGCGATCTCAGCGTCACCGAGGTCTGCTTCGCGGTCGGCTGCGCGTCGCTGGGTACGTTCACCACCCGCTTCACCGAGCTGGTCGGCATGCCGCCCGGGGCCTTCCGGCGGCAGGCGGCAGATGCCGCGTCCGACTCTGCCGATGCCGCGAATACGGCCAGTGCCGCGGGCTCGGCGATCACGGTGGAGGGGATGCCCGCGTGCGTGGCCAAGCAAGTGGCGAGACCGGTCAGGAATCGAGAAGCCCCGGCCACCGCCCAGCCCCTAGCGTGATGGACATGGCAACCACCACTTCCACCGCAGCCCACACCGTCCTCGCGTCCGTCACCCTTGAGGTGGCCGACCCCGAGGCCGCCCGCCGCTTCTACGGCGCCTTCGGCGTGGACACGTACATACGCCTGCGGGCGTCCGAGGCGCACTCGACTGGATTTCGCGGCTTCACCCTGGCGCTCACAGTGTCCGGGCCGGCCACCGTCGACGGCTTCGTCGCCGCCGCCGTGGACGCCGGTGCCGCGGTGCTGAAGCCCGCCACGAAGTCGCTGTGGGGTTACGGCGGCGTCGTCCAGGCCCCGGACGGGACGATCTGGAAGATCGCGACCTCGGCGAAGAAGGACACCGGCCCCGCCACCCGCGAGATCGACGAGGTCGTCCTGCTGCTCGGTGTCGACGCCGTGAAAGCCAGCAAGCAGTTCTACGTGGGCCGGGGCCTGACCGTGGCCAAGAGCTTCGGCGGCAAGTACGCCGAGTTCGCCCCCGGTCAGTCCAGCCCCGTCAAGCTGGCGTTGTACAAGCGCCGCGCGCTGGCCAAGGACCTCGGCGTCCCCGCCGACGGCACCGGCTCGCACCGCGTCGTCCTCGGCGGCACCTCCGACGCCTTCACCGACCCGGACGGCTTCGCCTGGGAGGCCGCCGCGCCGCCCGCTCCCACACCGTCCTGACTTCCGGTCCCGTACATCCGCACCGCCGTCTCCCACTTCGTACGAGAGGAAACCCGCTATGCCGTCCACGAAGTCGCCCGCCGAGAACTCCGGCACGCCCGCCGAGAAGTACGACGGATTCACCGCCGAGGAGCGGGCCGCGATGAAGGAGCACGCACGCGAGCAGAAGAAGACGGCGGCGCGGCGTGGTTCGTCCCGGGCGGAGAAGGAGGCGGCAGCGGAGCAGGACGTGCTGGCGAAGATCGCGGAGATGCCGGAAGCGGACCGGGTCCTTGCCGAGCGGATCCACGAAATCGTCAGGACCGCCGCTCCCGACCTCGCGCCCAGGCTCTGGTACGGGATGCCCGCGTACGCCAGGGACGGCAAGGTCGTCTGCCACTTCCAGAGCGCGCAGAAGTTCAAGTCGCGGTACGCCACGCTCGGCTTCAGCGACCAGGCGGCACTCGACGACGGCGCCATGTGGCCGACCGCCTACGCCCTGAAGGAGCTGACCGCCGCCGACGAACAGCTCATCAGCAGCCTCGTGAAGAAGGCGGTGGGCTGAGGCCGACCGGGGGCGGGACCGGCGGCGAGAGTGACCGAGCCGTGAAAGACGTTCCTGCGCCTTAGACGACGGCGGACGTCTCCCGCCACAGCCGGGCCAGTCGCTCGTCCCCCGAGACGGTGACGGCCGCGGTCCCGCCGGTGGCCGTGGGCGGCCGGTTCCACAGGGTCAGGTACAGGTGCGCGGCCGGGCCGCTCAGTTCGCAGTCCGCCGGGCCCTCGGCCGTCCGCTCCGCGCGCGGAACGCGATCCGACAGGTGGACGGTCCACACGTCGCCGGTGTCCGTGGCCCGGACGCGCAGGACGCCCGGTTCGGGGGTACGCACCCGGCTCTTCTCCCTGGCGTGGAAGCCGCGCAGCAGCTCGTCGATCCCGTCGGCGGCGAACGCCGGTGCCGGGTCCGCCACTTCCGTGCCCAGCGCCGACTGCGCGTCCACCCGGTGCACCGCGGTCTCGTGCGCCTGGCGGCGGGCCCAGAACGCGCGGGGCGAGGGGGCGGGCAGGAACGTCCAGCACTCCAGGGCGTCGGGGGCCCCGGTCAGCGCGGCGACCAGCCGGCCGTGGCCCTCGCGGAACCAGTCGAGCAGTTCCCCGCCGTCCAGGTCGGGTTCGGCCGGGAACGGGCGGGGTGAGGTGTAGCCCTCCGCCACGAAGGCGGTGGCCCATCGGTGCACCGCCCCCGTGTGGCGCAGCAGGTCCCGCACGTACCAGCCGGGGCAGGCCGGGACCGGCGCGTCGGGACCTGTCAGCTCGGCCGCGTCGGCGAGCAACTGGCCGTCCGAGGCCAGGTATTTGATGTGCTCGGAGATCTCCATGGCGTGATTCTGCCAGCGCGGCCGCCCGGCCGGAACGGCCCCGGGAGGCCGGTACGGCGGGTCCGGCCGGAGCGGCCGAACGGTCACACCCGGGCGGCGTCCCCGGTCCGGTCGTCCGTACGGAGCGCACCGGCGGGGCGGGACGGACGGGTCGCGCCGGCCGGCTCCGCGACCGACGCGTCGCGCACCGCGTACCCGGTGACCGCCGCGCCCGCGGCCAGTACCGCCACGGTCGTCAGCGCGACCGGCAGCGAGAACCAGTCGGCGAGGAACCCGATCGCGGGCGGGCCGAGCAGCATCCCGCCGTACCCCAGCGTCGAGGCGGCGGCCACCCCATCGGCGCCGGCCACGGCGCCCGCCCTGGCGACGGCGACCGGGAAGATGTTCGCCAGGCCCAGACCGGTCACGGCGAAGCCGGCCAGCGCGAGCCCGACCGTCGGCGCCAGGGCGCCCAGCAGCATGCCGACGGCCGCGGTCGCCCCACCCGCGACCAGGGTGCGGGTCTGGCCCAGCCGCTCCAGAAGCGCCGTACCGGACAGCCGCCCGGCGGTCATGGCGAGCGCGAACAGCGAGTAGCCGGCGGCTGCCGCGCCGGGGTGGGCGTGCAGGTCCTGCTCCAGGTGCAGCGCCCCCCAGTCGGCCAGGGCCCCCTCGCCGTACGCCGTGCACAGGGCGATCACCCCGAAGACGGTGACGAGCCGGCGCGAGCGGCCGTCGAGGCGCTCCGGCGTCCGCTCGCCGGGGGTGCGGGCGGGGACGGCCTCGGGGGCGGCGGGGGAGGGGTGCCGCAGGAGTACGGGGCCCGCGGCGGCCGTCAGGGCGAGGCCCGCGACCGTGAGGCCGACGAGGTGCGCGATCGGGGAGAGGCCGCCCGCGACCAGCCCGCCGAGCCCGGCGCCGAGCATGCCGCCGAGGCTGAACGCGGCGTGGAACGTGGGCATCACCGGGCGGCGCAGCGCGGCCACGAGATCGACGGCGGCGCTGTTCATGGCCACGTTGATGCTGCCGTACGCGGTGCCGAAGACCAGCAGGACGAGGCCCAGAGCGACCGCCGAGTGGGTCAGCGCGGGGAGCGCGATGCTCAGGCTGAGCAGCACCGCCGAGGCGACCGTCACGGGGTGGCTGCCGAACCGCCGGCACAGGCGGCCGGTGAGCGTCATCGTCACGACCGCCCCGGCGGACACGCCGAGGAGGGCGAGCCCGAGGTCGCCGGCGGAGGCCCCGGTCTGCTGCTTGATGGCCGGGATGCGGACCACCCAGCCGGCGAAGAGGAAGCCGTCGAGTGCGAAGAACAAGGTCAGGGCGGTACGGAGGCGGGTCAGGGAGGGCGCGGCGGTGTCTCCGCCGGCGCTCCCCGGGGTGGCCGTCCGGCTTTTGTTTAGTAGCGGCACAAACTCAGGATAGGGGTCAGCGCCGCCTGCCATCAACCACCGGGTGCCCGTGGGCCGCGCCCACCCATTGGCCCGGGCCGTCGACGACCGTGCCGCCGCCCGCCGCCCGCCGCCCGCCGCCCGCCGCCTGCTGCCTGCCGCCTGCCGCCTGCCGCCCGGGACCGGCGGTCCTCGGGCTGCCGGTCCGGGGCGCGGGGCCTCCGCCGGGGCCGCCGGTGTGGGGTCCTGTCGTCCGCTCCGGGGGCGGCCGGGTCCCGGTCGGTTCTCCGGTCCGTGGCAGCGGGCCGGGCCCCGGCTGGGGGTCCGGCCCGGGCCTGTCGGCGGTCGGCCCCGGGTGGTCGGCTTCGGCGGTCCGTGGCGGGCCCCCGGTTTGGACCGGGGCGCGTGCCCGGATCCGTGTCGGCGGTCCGTACTGGCGGTCCGGGCCCGGCGGTCCATGATCAGGGCCCGGGGCCCCGGGCCCAGTGGTCCAAGCCCGGGGCCCGTTGTCGGCGGCCGTGCCCGGCGCTCCGTCTCGCCGGTCCTCGTCGGCGCGGTCAGCCGGTGCGGTTGCCCTTCGGCTTGCCCCGCTGGTCCGGCGTGCCGTGCGGCGGGGGACTCATGGGCTCCGGCGACGTGGCGGGGGAGACCGGAGAGCCGCCGTGGCCATGACCGGCCGTCTCCGGCTTGACGGCGGCCGGGTTGCCGCCGGACAGGGGGGCTCCGGCGTCCAGCTGCCGCTTCCGGGCCGTCAGCACCTGGACGACCATGGCGCGGTCGGCGTGCTCGTGCTCGTAGTGCAGCAACTGGTCGAGCTCCGGGACGCTCAGCGCCCGGATGCGGTGTTCCAGCGTGCCGACGGACAGCTGGTCGTAGTCGGGCAGCGGAAGTCCGCCGTGGTCGGTGGTCATCCGGATCCTCCCTGTGTCTCGTTGACGGTCTCGTGGACCGCGTCGACGACGTGCTTGTCCAGCGCGGCGCGCACCAAGGCGGCGGCCAGAGCGGGCAGCTCCTCCTTCCCGACCAGACGGGCGAGTGCCCCGGGGTCGGCCGGGAGGCCCAGCCGGCCGGCACCCTCCAGGGTCTTGCCGTCCAGGTAGGGCGACACTTCCGGCCAGACGCCCTGCACCTCGCGCAGGAAGATGTCCGCCCCGGCCGGACCGATCCCCGGCGCCTCCTGGAGCAGTGCGCGCAGCCTCTCCACATCACCGCCGGCCTTCTCGCGCAGGCGGCGCAGATCGCCGCCGTACGCGTCGAGCACCAGCTCCGCGGCCCGGCCCAGCTGGGTGGACGTCCGTTCGTCGTAGCGCCGGTAGCCGCCCTCGCCGAGCGCGTCCACGCGCTGCTGCCAGGTGGCGTCGCGCATGTGCCGGGCGTCCCGCATCCCCGCTCCGAACAGCGCGCGGGCCGCCGCCACCGCCGTGTCGGCCCGGATGCGGGCGCTCAGCAGATGGGCGAGGACCAGCAGCTGGTACAGCGGCTGCGGGGTGTCCTTCAGATGGATCCCGGCCTGCTCCGCGTACGTACGGCCCTCCACGTCGAGCAGGGCCCGTACCGTCGTCCCGCCGCGGTGCCCCCTCCCGCTGTCGGAGCCTGCCATGCGACCTCCCGGCGACCTCGCTCACGGAACCGTCCGACACCCCTTCGGCAGGCGTCCGGCGGTCTCCGACACCCCTGCGGTGACCTGCGGCGTACCTCCCTCGGCCGCGGCCCTCCGCGGCGTGCACTCCCCTCCACCGGTTCCGCTCTTCCGGCCCCGGCGATCCTGCCGCCCGCAGTACCCGTCCAGGACCGGGCGAAACAGCACCACCGGGCGGGCCGGCCCACGGGATCATGGGAGACTCGCCCCCATGAACGGCAAGGCGACCACGACCCGATCACGGCTGGACAGAGGCCGCAGCGCGCTCGGCCCCGCGCTGGAGCTGGTGCACACCGGACGCGCCCCCACTCGTGCCGTCCTCACCGCCGAGCTCGGTGTCACCCGCGCCACCGCCGGTGCCGTCGCCGCCGAACTGGAGGCCCTCGGTCTCATCCGCGTGGACTCCCGCCCGGGTGCCGCCGCCGGTTCCCAGGGCCGGCCCTCGCACCGGCTGACCGTCGACGAGAAGGGGCCGGTCGCGCTCGCCGCCCAGATCCACGCCGACGGCTTCCGTGCCGCGCTGGTCGGCCTCGGCGGCCGCGTCGTCGCCACGGCGCCCGGCTGTGTGACCGTCTCCGCCGATCCGGCGCAGGTCCTGGGAGCCGTCGTCGAGGCGGGCGCCGGACTGCTGCGCGACAGCGGACGCCGCTGCGTGGGCGCCGGTCTCGCCGTGCCCTCCGCCGTCGCCGAACCCGAGGGCACCGCCCTCAACCCCCTGCACCTGGCCTGGCCGGCCGGCGCGCCCGTCCGCGACGTCTTCGCCGAGCTGGTCCGGGCGGCCGGCATCGAGGGCCCCGCCTTCACCGGCAACGACGTGAACCTCGCCGCCCTGGCCGAGCACCGGCACGGCGCGGGACGCGGCGCACAGCACCTCCTCTGCGTGGCCACCGGGCACCGCGGCGTCGGCGGCGCGCTCGTCCTCGACGGGCGCCTCCACACCGGCAGCTCCGGCCTCGCCCTGGAGGTCGGCCACCTCACGGTGAACCCGGAAGGCCGCCCCTGCCACTGCGGCAGCCGCGGCTGCCTCGACGTCGAGGCCGACCCGCTCGCCTTCCTCTCCGCCGCCGGACGCGAACCCGGGCCCGAGGTCTCCCTGCTCCAGCAGAGCCGGGACCTGCTCCGCGACCACGCCGCCGACCCGGGGGTACGGGCGGCCACGGAGGAACTCGTCGACCGGCTCGGTCTGGGCCTGGCCGGCCTGGTCAACATCCTCAATCCCGACCGCATCATCCTCGGCGGCCTGCACCGCGAACTGCTCGCCGCCGACCCCGAGCGGCTCCGCGCGGTGGTGGCCGACCGCAGCCTGTGGGGCCGCAGCGGCGGCGTACCGATCCTGGGCTGCACCCTGGACCACAACAGCCTCGCGGGCGCCGCCGAACTGGCCTGGCAGCCGGTGCTGGACGACCCGCTCACCGCCCTGGGCCGCCCGGCCGGGTGACCCAGGCGACCGTCACTCGCCCGGTGCGACGCGTCCGTCACACCCGGCCCCGGCGACCGTCACTCGCCCGACGCCTGCGGGGCGTGCTCCCGCACCGCCGCCAGCAGCCGCCGCAGCGACGGGTTGACCAGCGCCGTGCCCGCCACGCTCACGGTCGGCACCGTTTCGTTGCCGTCGGCGACGGAGCGGACGTAGGCCGCCGCCTCGGGGTCCCGCCAGATGTTCACCTCGGTGTACCGCAGCTTCGTGAAGCGCAGTTGGAGACGCAGCTTCACGCAGTACGGATACCCCGGCCGCCAGTGGACGACCACACGTTCGCGTTCCTCGCCCATGGTTCCCCTCCGTCGCCGGGGAGCCTACCGCGCACCGTTCGCGCACAAGGGAGACGGGCAACGGCGACGGGGCGGTGCGTTCGGCGGGCGACGCCCCGGTCAGCCCGCCACGGCCGGCCGGGCGACCGCCCGTGCGCGGACGGCGTCCGCCGCGGCGGCCGCGTCCCCGAAGGGCACCGCGCCCCCGAACGGACCGCTGGTGGCGGCCCCGTACACCGGAAGGGGCGGTATGGGCAGGGGGGTCGGCGAAGGCGCCGGAAGGGTGAACCACACGACCTTGCCGGTATCGCCCTGCGGCCTGGCGCCCCAGCTTTCGCTGAACGCCTCTATGAGGGCCAGGCCCCGGCCCGAAGTGGCCATCGGGTCGGACGGGTTGACCATGGGCAGCCGGGGGTCGTGGTCGTGGACCGAGACCGTCAGCCGGTCGAGCAGCAGCTCGATCTCGACGGTGCACACCTTGTCCGGCTGGGCGTGCTGGTGGACGTTCGTCAGGAGCTCGGTGACGCCGAGCGCGGCCTTCTCGATCAGACAATCGAGATTCCAGTAGCGCAGTTGCGCTGAAACGATTCTGCGGACCTGACCGATCCGCGACGGCAGGGCTTGGAGCTCTACCGTGCACTGCCTGCTTGCCTGGCTGATCACGGCTGCGACTCCCCGAAATGAGGTCCGGAAGAAGACGGAGATCGGATCCAGTAGTTGGCTGGCTGTTGGTCCGGCGGGCTGGATCGCAGCGTCACCGCCGATGAACCCTGGGTAGTGATGTCAGTCCAGCGTGGACCACGGGTGCCCGCTTCGCAACTCGCGGCGACCGGGGACCCTGAGCCCCCCGCCGTCACCGTTGTTCAGTCGCGACGGCCGCCCGCGCGGCGCACCGCCTCCAGCAGACGACCGGCCACGGCCGTCCCGGCCGCCCCGTCGGGCCTCCGGTCACGCTGCCCCATGGTCAGCCGGTACCGCGTGCCGTTGAGCGTCGCCACCATGGAGTTCTCGCGCCCCGCGAACCAGGGCCTGCTCGCCCTGACCGCCCGCACCGGAGCGGCGTCGATCACCCGTCCGTTGCTGGTGAGGAGCGCCAGGCTGCCGTCCTTGATCAGGACTTCGCCCGCGCGGGTCAGCGAACGCGGCCACCGTTCGATCCGTACGCCCGTGGCGCTGAAATCAGTCTCGGCCATGACGCACCCAGCCCCCTTCGCGCAGGTTTATGCCGGTCAGTCTGCACAAGTGCCCGCCACAATGCCAGGGCGCGTGGACGGATGCGCCCCCCGTATCCCGTACAGCGCCGCACGGTGCGCCCCGTGCGCCGCGTACCGCGCCGCGTGCCGTGCCTGCGCCCCCCGCGGGTGTCCGGGGCCTCTGCAAGCGTTCCCTATGGGGCATCAAAGTCATCGTTTGTGCAGGTGAGGGGGGTATGTTCGAGGAGGGCAGCAGTGGGAGAAGCACAAGGAGCGGCGCGTGAGCACCAGGGAACGAGCAGGACTGACCGGCCCGTCCGGGCAGGCGACGACCATCGACGTGGACCGCAGCGATCCCGCGTACCGGGAGTGGCTCAAGGAAGCCGTGCGCAAGGTCCAGGCCGACGCCAACCGGTCCGCCGACACGCACCTCCTGCGCTTCCCGCTGCCGGAGCGGTGGGGCATCGACCTGTACCTCAAGGACGAGTCGACCCACCCCACCGGCAGCCTCAAGCACCGCCTGGCGCGCTCCCTGTTCCTCTACGGCCTGTGCAACGGCTGGATTTGCCCCGGAAAGCCCGTCATCGAGGCGTCCAGCGGCTCGACCGCCGTCTCGGAGGCGTACTTCGCGAGCCTCGTCGGTGTCCCGTTCATCGCCGTCATGCCGCGCACCACGAGCCCGGAGAAGATCCGGCTCATCGAATTCCACGGCGGCCAGTGCCACTTCGTCGACGACTCGCGCAAGATGTACGAGGAGTCCGCCGCCCTCGCCGCCGCCACCGGCGGCCACTACATGGACCAGTTCACCTACGCCGAACGCGCCACCGACTGGCGCGGCAACAACAACATCGCCGAATCGATCTACCAGCAGCTCCGGATGGAGCGTTATCCGGAACCCGCCTGGATCGTCGCCACGGCCGGCACGGGCGGCACCTCCGCGACCATCGCGCGCTACGTCCACTACATGATGTACGACACCCGGCTCTGTGTCCCCGACCCCGAGAACTCCTGCTTCTTCGAGGGCTGGACCACCGGGAACGCGGACGCGGCCAGTGACTGCGGCTCCCGTATCGAGGGCATCGGACGGCCCCGGATGGAGCCGAGCTTCGTGCCCGGTGCCATCGACCGGATGATGAAGGTGCCCGACGCGGCGAGCGTGGCCGCCGTACGCGCGCTGGAGAAGGCCATCGGGCGCAAGGCGGGCGGCTCGACCGGGACCGGCCTGTGGAGCGCGCTGAAGATCGTCGCGGAAATGGTCGCGGAGGGCCGCACCGGCAGCGTCGTCACCCTGATCTGCGACCCGGGCGACCGCTACCTCGACAAGTACTACTCCGACGACTGGCTCGCCGAACAGGGCCTGGACATCGGCCCGTACAGCGCGGCCATCGACGAGTTCCTCGGCACCGGCGTCTGGCCGGACCGGCCCGCCCCCGGCTGACGCCGCTGCCGGAAGCGGCTGCTCCCGGCCCGGCGACCGGCCGGGTCAAGGGCGGAACGTCAGGGCGTCGGGGACGACGCCAGTCTGCGGTCCAGGTTGCGCATCGCGTCCCGGAACGAGCGCCCCACCCCGGACCTCGCCAGCCGCAGCACCAGCCGGAACGGAGCGGAGCCGTCGGCCGCCAGCGTCCACCGCACACGGGTGCCGGTCCCGTGCGGCGCGGGTGCCAGCAGCCACTCCTCCATCAGGGCCCGCACGCCCGGAGCGTTGGTCTCCTCCACCCGGTAGGCGTAGCGTTCCCCGGCGTCCGTCACCATGATCCGTTCCTGGAACACCACCCCGCCGCGCAGCCGTATCTCCCGGCCCGCGCCGCCGGCGATGGGGCGGGCGGCGGCGATGGCGGTGAACCAGGAAGGGCTGTCGGCGACATCGTCGGCCAGTGCCCGGTACACCGCCGCGGGCGGTGCGGCGACCTCCGTGTCGAAGACCAGACGCAAGGGCGCCGACTCGAGGAAGTCGAGCCGGACCGGGCGCAGTCGGCGTGCCATGGACCGTACCTCCATCATGCGAAGGGAAGGGTGCCAGGCAGGGCCCGTGCGGCGGCGCGTCCGCCGGGTGCCGGCGAGGCCGGCCTCGGCAGGCATGGGGGGCACGGGCGGCCGGGCGGCGTGGCGGGCACGCGCGGCCGGGCGTCACCCACCCGGTGGACGGGGCGTCGCGGACACGACCTGGGCGTCAACCATAGCTGGCGGCCCGTCAGTTGTCCGCCAGCAGGCCGGAGAGGGCCCGGCCGAAGAGCCGGCGGCCGGCACGTGCGACGACCGCGTCGCACACCCGGGGCAGGCCGCGTACGCGCACCTCCTCGGTCCATGTCACTTGGACCGCCCCGGGCGCGGCCCCACGCACCTCGATCTCGGCCCAGCCGGTGATCACCCGGCCCCGCTTCTCCAGCCGGCACAGCCCCGCGCCCGCCCCGCCGGCCGGATCCGGCGGCTCGCAGCGGACGACCTCCATAGGGTCGTCGAAACCGAGCGGTCCGATCCCGGTGCGCATCGTGAACCGGCTTCCAGTCCGTACCGGACCCTCCGTCACCGCCGTGGCATGCGTCAGCGGCACCAGCGCCGCGTGCGCCGGCCAGTCGGTGAGCCGCCGCCACGCCTCGGCGGCGGACAGCGGGGCACCTCGGGTGATCCGGAACAGAGCCATGCCCCGATCGTATGCACCCCGGCCCCGTGCGGCCGTCTCCCGCGCGCCCCGCCTCCCGCGCGGCCGTTCACCCCGGCCCCCGCGTGACCGTGCGCCATGACGCCCGGCGGCCGGTCGCGCCACCGCCCCGGCCGCAGTCAGGCCGTCTCCTCCTCGCCCGCCACGATCAGACCCGGCAGGTGCTCGGCCATCTCGGCGCGGGCCTCGCCGGACAGGCCGCCGTCCGTCACCAGGGTCTCGATCTCGTCCAGCCGGGCGAAGGAACTCAGGCCCACCGTCCCCCACTTGGTGTGGTCCGCCACGACCACCACGCGCCGCGCCGAGTGGACGAGGCGCCGGTTGGTCTCCGCCTCCGCGAGATTCGGCGTGGACAGGCCCGCCTCCACCGAGATCCCGTGCACCCCCAGGAACAGCACGTCGAAGTGGAGCGACCGGATCGCCTGGTCCGCCACCGGCCCCACCAGCGAGTCCGAGGGCGTCCGCACACCGCCCGTCAGCACCACGGTCGCCGCACCCGGCCGGGGGGCGCCGCCCCCGGCGGGGCGCTGCGCCGTGTGGAACACGTCGGCCACCCGCACCGAGTTGGTCACCACCGTCAGGTCCGGTACGTCCAGCAGGTGCTGGGCCAGCGCGTACGTCGTGGTACCGCCCGACAGGGCGATGGCGCTGCCCGGCGCGGCCATCGCCGCCGCCGCCCGCGCGATGGCCTCCTTGGCGCCCTGCTCCAGCGACGACTTCGCCTCGAAGCCCGGCTCGTGGGTGCTCGCCTCGGCGAGGGGCACCGCGCCGCCGTGCACCTTCTCGATGACGCCCTGCCGCGCCAGCGCGTCCAGGTCGCGGCGGACCGTCATGTCCGAGACGTTGAGCCTGCGGGTGAGCTCGTTGACCCGAACCCCGCCGCGGCGCCTCACCTCGTCCAGAATCAAGGCGCGTCGCTGTTCCGCGAGGAGGTTCTGGTTGTCGCTCACCGCTCGGGCCGGTCCCTTCCGTCGTCAACACCGCTGGCCAAGGGTCATCATCCTGCCATGGGCCCAGGGGGACGGACCGGGGGAGATTCGGTGAGAACCCTGCCGTTCCCGGCCCGGTTCGACGATCCTTGTCACGTCCGGTCACGGCCGGTCACGCACCACGGCCCCACGCGACCCCCACCCTGAGAGGGGAGCCCGCTCGTGCCCCCTGCCACCCCGGAGCCCACCCGCCCCGGCGCCGCACTGGAACTGCTGGTCCACGGCGTCGGCGGCACCACCCCGGAGCTCATGCTCGACGATCCCCGTACCGTACGGATCACCGGCGACAGGACGGCGGCGATCTACCGGCGCACCGTCGACCAGCACGCCGAGGAGGAACCGGAGCGGTTCGCCGACGGGCGGCCCGTCCCCGAGGCGTACTGCTGGTGCAACCTCACCTCCGGCAACGGATCCCGGGCCTTATGGCTGCTGCTCCTGCCGTTCATGGTGGTCAACCTCGCCCACTGGATGCGCCCGCCCGCCGAGCGGCAGGCCGCCTCCGTCCGGCTCTACGGCGTCCTGGTCCGGCTCGTCGCCCTGAGTCTGACCGTGCTGCTCACGGCCGCCGCCTGCGAGGTCGCCCTCGACCTGACCGCCTGGCAGTGCGCCGGGTCCGCCCGTTGTGCGGACGGGCGCTCCTGGCTCGGCTTCCTGTCCGCGGCGCAGGGCGGCTGGTGGTCCCAGCCCGGCCGCCGGCTCGCCCTCGCGGCTCTGGTGCCCGCGGCCCTGGTCGGGCTCCTGTGGTACCTGTCCAACCGCACCTGGAGCGCGTACGAGGCCCAGCGGCCGCCCCGCGGCGACGTGGACGGCGACGGCACGCCCGGCCGGCGGCCGCGGCCCGCGCTCGGCCGGCCCGGCTTCTGGTACGGCCGCCGGCTCGTCGCCCGGCTGCGCGCCGCGCACACCGCCGCCGGGTTCCTCACCGTCGCGGCGGCGGTCGGCGGCGCGGCGGCCCGGTACGACCGGAACGCGGCCGGCCAGGCCCGTGCGGCGCTCGGCTGGGCGCTGGAGGCCGCCCTGTTCCTCGGGGCCGTGGCCGTGACCTGGGTGGTGTGCCGCCGGGGCCGCAGCGAGAAGCGGCTCGACAACCGGCTCGACCGCGCCGCCGTCAGCTGGCTGCCCGGTGCCTCGATCGCCCTGCTCGTCCTCGCGGTGCTCTACGCGGGCTGGTCCAGGCCCGGCTGGCGCTCCACGGGCACCCTCCCCGGCGACACGACGTTCAGCGTGATCACCCTCGCCCAGGGGGCCCTCGTGCTGTCCCTCGCCGCCGTGTCGCTGCGGCTGTACCGGCGCGCCCCGCACACCCGTACCGTCCTGTACGGACTCGGCGGCCCCGCCGTCGCGATGCTGGCCTGCGCGCTGGGCGGCGTCATGAGCGGGGGTGTCGCGCAGCGCGTCGCCGACTGGCTCGACGGCCCGGCCACACCCGGCACCGGCGACGACCCCATCGGGCCGCCCGTGCTGCTCAGCTGGCAGGCCTCCGTCATCCCCGTCCTGCTGGCCCTGCTGCTCGCCCCGGCCGCCGTGCTCGCCGTCCGTACCGCGGTCACCGCCCGCCGCCTCGCGCCCGTCGTGGAGGCCGAGTACGAGGGCGAGCGGCCCGACGTCGTCCGTACGCGCCGCATCGCCGGCACACGCGCGCGTGCCGCCCTGACCGACGCGGCGCCCGTCGTCGTGGGCATCGTCTCCGGCGCCACGCTCCTGCTCGGTGCCGGAGCCCTCGTCGGGGCGTGGCTGAGCGGGACGGTGCCCGGCAGGGCCTTCACCGGCGGCCACCCGTTCGTGGAGAGCGCGGCCGAGGCGGCGCAGGCACTCGGGTCCTGGCTGATCGGCTTCGGTTTCATACTGTTCGTCACCTGCGGCCGCCGCGCGTACAAGGACGCCTCCGCCCGCCGCACCATCGGCATCCTCTGGGACGTCGGCACGTTCTGGCCGCGCGCCGCCCACCCCTTCGCCCCGCCCTGCTACGCCGAGCGGGCCGTGCCGGACCTCGCCTGGCGCATGGCGTCGTGGACCGGCCGTACGGGCGGGCGCCTGGTCATCTCCGGCCACTCGCAGGGCAGCGTGCTGGCCGCCGCCGCGGTCTGGCAGCTCCCGGCCGGCACCCGCCGCCGGGTCGCGCTGCTCACGTACGGCTCGCCCCTGGAGCGGCTGTACGGGCGCTGGTTCCCGGCCTACTTCGGGCCCGGGCCCCTGGGCGCCCTCCACCGGGAGCTGCACTGCTGGCGCAACCTGTGGCGCCGTACCGACCCGATAGGCGGTCCGGTGAACCTGCCGGCCGAGGGGGGCAAGCCGGAGGTCGACCACAGGGCGCTGCGCGACCCGGTGGTCTACGGCCGTACCCACGACCACCCGCTGCCCGAACCGATCCTGGGCCACGGCGACTACCAGGCCGACCCGATGTTCGCCAAGGAACGCGCCGTGCTGCTCGACCGGCTACCCCCCGCCCTGCCGCTGCCGGACCCCGCCCGGGCCGCCCCGCCGCTCCCCGGACAGCGCGACGGCTCCCCGCACGGCGACACCGGATCGCGGGACGGCGACGACGAGTCCGGGCACGGCGACGAGGGGTCCCCGGACGGCACCGAGGGGGCTCAGGGCAGTTCCGGCAGGTCCTCCGGGTAGAGCAGGGTGAGGTCGTCGGTGCTCATCTCGGTGAGTCCGGCGACCCGGCCGGCGTGCCGCTCCACCATCGACTCGAACGTCCGGCGGGCCGTCCGGCCGTTGCCGAACGCGGGGCCCTTGGGCAGCTCCGTGAAGTACTTCAGCAGTGCCTCGGCCGTCCCCTCGGCGAGCCGGTACTCGTGCTCCTCCGCCTGCTGCTCCACGATCCGCAGCAGCTCGGCGGGCACGTAGTCGCTGAAGGTGATGGTCCGTGAGAAGCGCGACGCCACACCCGGGTTGACGGTGAGGAACCGCTCCATCTCGGCCGTGTACCCGGCGACGATCACCACGACCGCGTCACGGTGGTCCTCCATCAGCTTGACCAGGGTGTCGATCGCCTCACGCCCGAAGTCCCGCCCCGAGTCCTCCGGGGACAGCGCGTACGCCTCGTCGATGAACAGCACCCCGCCGCGCGCCCGGTCGAACGCCTCCTGGGTGCGGATCGCGGTGGAGCCGATGTGCTCGCCCACCAGGTCCACGCGCGACACCTCCACGAGGTGGCCGCGCTCCAGCACGCCCAGGGACGCCAGGATCTCGCCGTAGAGGCGGGCCACGGTCGTCTTGCCGGTGCCGGGGGAGCCGGTGAAGACCAGGTGCCGCCGGACGGACGCCGCCTTGAGACCGGCCTCCTGGCGCCTCCTGCCGACCTCGATCATGTTGGTGAGGGTGCGGACCTCGCGCTTGACGCTCTCCAGGCCGACCAGGGCGTCGAGTTCGCCCAGGACGTCCTCGGGACCCCGTACCGGCGGCTCGGCGGGCGGCTCGGCCGGGGCAGCGGCCTGCGCCGGCACCGCGGCGGTGGCCCGGGCCGGGACGCCCGCCGGGACGACGGCCGGGGCGTGCGGGGCCACCGCGCCGAGCAGCCCGCCGACCGACGGGGCGGCGGCGGGAACCGGGCTCGCGGCCCCGGGGGCCAGGACGCCGCTCTCGTCACCGGTGCAGTCCTCGACGACGGGCCGCTCCTCACCGAACTCGTACCCGCCCCGCGCGCACCGCTCGGTCCGGCACCGCCTCAGCGTCGTACGGCAGCCGTCCATCACGTGGAAGCCGTATCCGCCGCTGCCGGTCACCCGGCAGCCGTGGAACGTGCCGCGGCCCTCCGCCGACACGTAGAACCCGGCCTCGGCGGGAGAGGTGACCGTGCACCGCTCGATCACCGGATCGGCGCCCTTGGTGACGATGACACCGGTCTGCACGGAGTCGATGGCGCACCCGTTGAGGGTGCCGCCGCTGCCGTGGTCCCGGAACCAGGCTCCCGTGGACGCCTCCCGGATCCGGCAGTCGTCCAGCTGCGCGGTGGCGCCGTCGCTGACCGACACGGCCGTGTTCCGCACCTGGGACAGGTCGCTGTCCACCACGTCGGCGCGCGAACCGCGGTCGAGCACGAACAGGGCGTCCGGCACGTCGTGGACGCGGCACGCGTCGAGGACGGCCGTGGCGCCGTCGCTGACCCAGACCGCCGGGTAGTCCCCCGTACTGTCGTGGATCTCGCACTGGTTGGCGTCCACGCGCGTGCCGGGGTCCCACACGGACAGGCCGTTGCGCCCGAACCGCCGTACCGTCGACCGCGTCAGCGTCAGCACGGACCGGGACCGCAGGTCGACGGCGTTCTCCGGGACGTCGTGGATGTCGCAGTCGGACAGCGTCAGCACGGCGTCCGTGTCGAGGGTGATCCCGTCGGCCGTCGTGCGGTGCACGGACGAGTCGGTGAGGTGCGCCGCGGCCCGGGAGGTGATCCGGACGCCGCTGCCCTTGATCTCGTACACCTCGCAGCCGATCGCCTCCACGCCGCTGCCCTCGCCCGTCACGGACAGGCCCGCGCCCGAGGCGTGGTGGATCCGGCACCGCTCCAGGCGGGGGTGCGCGCCACCGCGTACCGAGATGCCCGACTGCCCCGCCGCGACCACCTCGCACTCCTCGAACACCCCGCCCGCGCCGTCCAGGACGCCGATCCCGACGCCTGCGGGGTTGTCGACGGTGCAGCGCCGTACGGTGGGCCGCGCGGCGCCGCGCACCTCGATACCGGCCGCCGACCGGGTCACGATCCGCAGGTCCAGCAGCTCCGGGGTGCCGTCCTCGATCAGCAGCGCGGGCGCCGAGGTGTCCTGGCCCTCGACGTGCAGGTCCTGGACGGTCGCCGACGCGCGTACGGTGAGCGGCACCCCGTCGGCGGGGGCGATCCGCACGGGACCGACCGCGCCGTCCGAGCCGCGCAGGGTGACGGCGCGCCGGAGGACGAGGTTCTCCCGGTACGTGCCGGGGGAGATGGTCAGGACGTCGCCGTCACCGGCGGCCTCAAGGGCGGCGGCGAGGGAGGCGTACTCGCCCGTGCGGCGCCGCCACCGCGACGAGCCGGTGTGGGTCACCTGGACCGTGCCCTGTGCCATGGTGCTGCTCTGCCCCCGCCTCGTGCGCCGCGCGTCTTTCCGGACGATCGCACCACCGTAGCGCGCGCGGGGGGAGCGGGTTGACCGGTCGGCCGGTGCGGTGACGGCGACCGGTCAACTGCCCGCTCCCGTCCTGCCCCAGTCCGGCCCGGCCTGCGCCCACGCCCGGTCCAGCTCCGCGTACCGCCGGCGCACCATCCGCCATACGACGATCCGCCGGACCCCCTCGACGAGTCCGGCCGCCAGGATGGCGGTGCCGATGCCCGCGAGCACGGCGTGGTCCCGGGCGTCCCGCTCCGTCATGGGCGGGTCGACCGGCCGGCCGCGGCCGTCGGTCCAGACGCGGAAGGTGTCACCCGGGGCGATGTCGTGCCGGGCGGTGGTCAGGGAACCGGTGCGGGGTACGCCGTCGGGCCCCTTCCAGCGGGCGGGCACCGGCCTGCGCAGGCGGTGTTCGGCGGTCGCCTCCGCGTCGCGCGCCGCCCCCGGGCGCGTGCCGCCGTCGTGGTCGAGCACCCGGGCGGTGACGGAGTGGCGCTGCTCCTGCTGGAGCCGCGCGGACTGCTGGAGCGAGCCGTGGGTGAGTGTGCCGACGGCCAGGCCGGTGGCCGGGGCGGCGACGCACATCAGGAGCAGGGCGACGAGTGCCACCCATGCCTCGGCGAGATCGGTGGCCCGGCGCAGCGGATTGTGCCGCCAGCGCCGGAGTCCGACGACCGCACGCACAGGTCCGCACCCCCTTCCGTGTCCGTCGACGCGTCATCGTTGCGTCCGGGTGCCCGTGACGGCACGCCCTATGCGGCCTGTGCGGCGGGGTACGGGGGCGGGTGGCGGGAAGGCGTCCTAGCCGAGGATCTCGACGCGGTCGCCGACCCGCAGGGTGCCGGTCCGCTCGGGGATCAGGTTCTGGCCGAAGAGCATCTTCCGGTCGACGAGGCGGTGCCGGGCCAGGGTGCGCAGGGGTTCCTTGCCCCGGTGGCCGGTCCGCTGGTCGGTGGTGGTCACGACGCAGCGGGCGCACGGCTTGGCGACGCGGAAGGTGACCTCGCCGATGGCGATGCGGGTCCAGCCGTCCTCGTCCCACGGGGCGGTGCCGTCGACGACCACGGTGGGCCGGAAACGGTCCATGGGCAGCGGACCCTCGTCGGGGTGGTCGCCCTGGGCGATGAGGGAGTTGAGGGCGTCCAGCGAGGAGAGGGTCGTGGCGAGGACCGGGTAGCCGTCGGCGAAGTTGACGGTCTCTCCGGGCAGCGCGAACTCCGGGTCGATGGGACGGCGGCGGGCGGGGTCGTCGAGGTGCACCAGGCGGACGTCGTCGCCCAGGTAGGTCCCGAACCATTCGTCGGCGGCGGTCCCGGCCGGCACCGCCTCGACCCGCTTCCGGAAGATCTCCGTCGTGACGGTGGCCGACGGCTCAGGTGCGGCGACGGTCAGCGGCTCCATGCCCGGTGCGGACAACCGCACACCGCCGTCCGGCGCGGGCTCCGCGAAGGCCGACGCCAGCCGTGCCCGCTGGCGCTGGGTGACCACCGTCGCCTCGGCGTCGATCAGCATCCAGCGGCGGTCCCCGGCGAGTCCCCATGGCTCGACCGCCGCTTCGACGGGTGACGCCCCGCCGAGTGACTTGACCGGACGTACGTGCAGCGAGTGCAGGGCAGGAGTCGGCATGACCTCATCCTGCCAGCACGCATGACATCCCTCGGGCCGGGCCGGTGTTCGGTCCGCCCCGGCTCCCGGCCCTCTCGGGCCGGTCAGTACCCCCCGCCCTGGTAGGGGCGGTTGTACGGGTCGTCGTACGGCGAGGGCGCGGGCGTCGGCACGGGCCGCGGCGCCGCCGGGCGCATCGCCTCGTACCCGGCCGGAACGGGCCTGGCCTGCTGCTGGTGCTGCGGCCCCGGGTAGCCGTAGCCGCCGCGCGGGGCGGTCGGCTGCTGCGGGATGTACGGCGCCGGCATGTGCTGCAGCGGCGCGGGCTGCGGCGCCGCCTGCTGGGGGTAGCCGTACGAGCCGCCGCCGTAGGAGGGCATGGGCTGGGAGGGAGCCGCCGGGAGGGCGGGCAGAGCCGCGGGGAGGGACGGCAGGTAGGAGTTGCCGGTGTCGTACGCGGCGGGCACTCGGATCGGTGCGATCTGAGGCGTGCCCCGTTCCGCGACGAGAGAGTCGTAGATCGGGGTGTCCGGGAACGACGGCGCGTTGTAGTAAGCGCCGCCGTAGGAACGGGGGGAGGTCATGGCACATAAGTTAAGCCCACGATGTGCTGATTGGGGAGGCCGATAAGCAGGTTGTTTTACGCGGCGTGAGTGGCGGTGGATCGCCAATACGAGCGAACCTGGGAAAATCGGTCACCGTCCGTGTAAAGACCAGGCTGATGGGGGGTTACCGGCAGGTCGGTCGAGCCCGTCGCGGCCGTCGGCCAGGTGGCCCATACATAAATCCGCGCGGCGATCGGCGGCGCCGGAGTCTCTGCATGTCCATGCTTAAATTGGATCAATGTTCCGCCGCGACGCGAAGTCTTCACATCTCCGCGTCGCCGAATTGGGCGGACGTCACTCCGCGTGCCGGCAAAAGTGCGCTGCGGCGCCGACTTCGCCTTTCCCGTACCGTGCCTGACGATCCGTCACCTGTCCGCCGTCATCTCGGGACGGGGGTAGGTGCGGCCCTTCCAGGCGGCCCCTCGGCCCCGGTGGTGCCGTACGGCCGAGTCGACCGTCATGCACAGGTACAGGCACGCCGTGAACGGCAGCAGGAACGCCTGCCACAGCGACTGCCGGTAGTAGCGCAGCACCGGGACGTACGTCCCCGCCATGACCGCCCACGCCGCCGCGCCCAGCGAACCCGCCGCCGCGTCCCCCGCGAACAGCCCCGCGCCCAGCGCGGCGGGCGGCGCCACGTACACCAACGCCAGCCCCGCCACCGTGCCGACGAGCACGAACGGGTTGTGCCACAGCTGGGCGTAGGCGTTGCGGGCCACCATCCGCCACAGGTCCACCAGCCGGGGACAGGGGCGGACGCTGTCCACCCGGTCGGCGAGCCCCAGCCAGATCCGCCCGTCCGCCCGCTGGACCGCCCGCGCCAGCGTCACGTCGTCGATGACGGCCTGGCGGATCGCCTCCGGAACGCGCGCACGGACGGCCGCGTCCGTGCGCAGCAGTACGCACCCGCCCGCGGCGGCGGCCGTCCGGGCCCCCGCCCGGTTCACCCGCCTGAACGGGTACAGCTTCGCGAAGAAGTAGACGAACGCGGGCACGATGAGCCGCTCCCAGGCGGTCACCGTCCGCAGGCGGGCCATCTGCGACACCAGGTCGAGCCCGTTCGAGGTGGCCGCGCACACCAGCTCCCGCAGGCTGTCCGGCTCGTGCGCGATGTCCGCGTCCGTCAGCAGCAGGTACTCCGGACCGCCAGCTCCGGCCGCGTCCGGCCCGGCGTCCTCTTCCCCCACCGTGCCCGCGCCCCGTCCGGCACAGGCGTCCGGGCCGGCGTCCATTTTCCCTCCCGTGCCCGCCGCCCCACCCGCCTCCGCGAGAGCTTCCGCTCCACGCGCGCGTGCCCGCTCGATGCCGTGCCGCAGCGCCCACAGCTTCCCGGTCCAGCCGGGCTGCGGCGCCCCGGGCGACACCACCGTCAGCGGCGGCCCTCCGTGCCGCACGGCCAGGGCGCGCGCCACGTCCCCCGTACCGTCCCCGCTGCCGTCGTCGACCAGGAAGATCTCCAGCGGCCCCGGATAGTCCTGCGCCAGGAGGGAAGGCAGGGTCAGCGGCAGCACCTCCGCCTCGTCCCTGGCCGGCACCACCACGGCGACCGACGGCCACCGGGCCGGCGCCGACCGGCGCGGCAGGCGCTGATCCGTGCGCCAGAAGAACCCCTGCCCCAGCAGCAGCCACACCCAGGCGGCCAGCGATGCCAGGGCGATCCACGCAATGGTGCTCATTCGCCGCAGTCTGCCCCACAACGGCAGGAGTGCAAGGGCGTCGGCTAGGGTGACCGGGTGAAGATCGCGCTCATGGACTCCGGAATCGGCCTCCTGGCGGCGGCCACCGCGGTGCGCCGTCTGCGGCCGGACGCGGCTCTCGTCCTCTCCTCCGACCCCGACGGCATGCCCTGGGGACCCCGGACGCCCGACGACCTCACCACACGCGCGCTCGCCGTCGCCCGGGTCGCCGCGGCGCACCGGCCGGACGCGCTCATCGTCGCCTGCAACACCGCCTCCGTGCACACGCTCCCCGCCCTCCGCGCCGAGCTCGAACCGGAGATCCCGGTCATCGGGACCGTCCCCGCGATCAAACCGGCCGCGGCCGGCGGCGGGCCCGTCGCCATCTGGGCCACCCCCGCCACCACCGGCAGCCCGTACCAGCGCGGGCTCATCCGCGACTTCGCCGGATCGGTCGACGTCACCGAGGTCCCCTGCCCCGGCCTCGCCGACGCCGTCCAGCACGCCGACGAGGAGGCCGTCGACCGCGCCATCGCCGCCGCCGCCGCGCTCACGCCCCCCGACGTCAGGTCCGTCGTCCTGGGCTGCACCCACTACGAACTGGTCGCCGAGCGCATCCGGGAGGCCGTGCGGCCCGCCGGCCGGCCGCCCGTCCTGCTGCACGGCTCAGCCGACGCCGTCGCCGCCCAGGCGCTGCGCCGCACCGGCACCCTCGCCGACCCCACCGCGCCCCCGAGCACCGACCTCACGGTGCTGCTCAGCGGGCGTGAGGCGGACCTCCCAGCGGCGGCCCTGCGGTACGCCGAGGGCCGCCTGCTCGCCGCGACCGCGCCCACGAGCTGAGGCCGCCGGAACGTTCCTCCGCGCGGTCGCGGCCGGGAGGCCGCGGTCGCGTACCGTGAGTACGCTGCTACACATGGACCACCCCCGGGACCAGCGACCTTCCCCGGACCCGGTGCCGGACGTGTGGACCGGGCGGGCCACCAACCGCGTCCAGTGGGCGCCGGCCGCCGCCGGGGCGGCCTGCGTGGCCCTCGGCATCGAACTGGCCGTCGAGCTGTCGTGGACCTCCGGCACCGCCGCCCTGCTGATGGCGGTCATCGGCTGCGTCACGGCGGGACTGCTGGTGCTCTTCGGGACGCTGGCCTTCCTGCACGTCGAGCTCACGGTGGACCCGCACGCCCTCGAAGTGCGCTGCGGCCACATGGGCGTGCCACGCCGGCGCATCCCGCTCGACTCCGTCGTGGCCGCCGACTTCGCCCCGTCCGTCACACCGCGCCAGTGGGGCGGCTGGGGCTACCGCTGGCTGCCGGAGAAGGGCACCGCGGTCGTGGTGCGCCGGGGCGAGGCCGTGGTCCTCACCCTGGGCGACGGGCGGAGCTTCACCATCACCGTCGACGACGCGGAGACCGCAGTGCGCGTCATCCGCCACCGCCTGCGACTCCGCGGCCCGCGGCGCGCCGCGGCCCCGGGCGCGTGGGTGGGCCCCCCGGACCGGGCGGCACCCGGGGCTCCGAAACCCGGGGACCTCGGCAAGGAGGACCTCGGCCCCGGGGACCCCGGCCCGGAGGGAGCCCCCGTGCCCGGCCGCCCGGGCGGCACCGGCCCCCGCTCCTGACACTGCCCCGTCCCTCCCCGGTGTTGACCGCCTCATCCGCCTCATCCGTCTCGTACGCCTCTCCGGCCTCCCGCGCCAAACGGTTGCCGGAGCCGTCCACGAGCCGTGTCCCGGGGCCCGTCCCGGCGCCGTCGCAGTGGTCCGGCGGCCCGCCCGCGCTGGGGTTCGCACAGGTGGTCGCCGTACACTCCGCACGTGAGCGCCACCATGACCACCGCCGACGTCCCTCCGCCCGCCCCCGAAGAGCGGCGGCGGAGCCGGTTGCCGCGGTGGACGGCGCGGCCGGCCGCGGCGGTGCTGTCCGGTGTCCTCCTGTTCCTGAGCTTCCCGCCCCGCCCCCTGTGGTGGCTCGCCGTGCCGGGCTTCGCCCTCCTCGGCCGGGCGCTCCGCGGCCGGCGGCTCAGGGCCGGCTTCGGTCTCGGCTACCTCACCGGTCTCGGTTTCCTGCTGCCTCTCCTGGTGTGGACCGGCGAGGAGGTCGGAGCGGGGCCCTGGCTGGCGCTGGTCGCCGCCGAGTCGCTGTTCGTCGCGGCCGCCTGCCTCCTCGTCGCCGCCGTGTCCCGGCTCCCCGCCTGGCCGGTGTTCGCCGCCGCCGCGTGGATCGCGGGCGAGGCGGCGCGCGCCCGGGTGCCCTTCGGCGGCTTCCCCTGGGGCAAGATCGCGTTCGGGCAGGCCGACGGCCTGTTCCTGCCGCTCGCCGCCGTGGGGGGCACGCCCCTGCTCGGCTTCGCGGTCGCCCTGTGCGGCTTCGGCCTGTACGAGGCGGCACGCGTCGCCCGTACGTACAAGGCGGCCGGCGCGCTGCCGCGCGGGCCCCTCGCCGCCGCCGCGCTGTCACTCTGCGTACCGGTCACCGCCGCGGCGGCCGCTCAGCCGCTGGTCTCCGACGCCGCCGAGGACGGCACCGCGACCGTGGCCGCGATCCAGGGCAATGTGCCCCGGCTGGGCCTGGACTTCAACGACCAGCGCCGCGCGGTGCTGGACAACCACGCCCGCCGCACCGAGCAGCTCGCCGCCGACGTGGCGGCCGGCAGGGCACCGAGGCCGGACTTCGTACTGTGGCCGGAGAACTCCTCCGACCTGGACCCCTACCGCAACGACGACGCCCGGGCGGTCATCGACCAGGCGGTCAGGGCCATCGGCGTGCCCACCGTCGTGGGGGCCGTGATCACCCCGGAGACCGGCAAGCTCCGCAACACCCTGATCCAGTGGGACCCGCAGGCCGGGCCGGTCGCGACGTACGACAAGCGGCACGTCCAGCCGTTCGGCGAGTACATTCCGATGCGGTCCTTCGTGCGGATCTTCAACAAGAACGTGGACCGGGTCAGCCGGGACTTCGGCCCCGGCACGGCCGTCGGCGTGTTCGACCTCGCCGGCACCAAGGTGGGTCTCGCCACCTGCTACGAGGCGGCCTTCGACTGGGCGGTACGGGACACCGTGACGCACGGCGCCCGCCTCATCTCCGTACCCAGCAACAACGCCACCTTCGGGCGCAGCGAGATGACGTACCAGCAGCTCGCCATGTCGAGGGTCCGGGCCGTCGAGCACAGCCGCTCCGTGGTCGTGCCCGTCACCAGTGGGGTCAGCGCGATCATCCGGCCGGACGGCACCATCGTGCGGGAGTCGCGGATGTTCACCCCGGACGCCCTGGTGGCCGAGGTGCCGCTGCGTTCCTCCCGCACGCCCGCGACCCGTATGGGCACGCTTCCCGAGGCCGCCCTGGTCGCGCTCGCCGCCGTGGGGCTCGGCTGGGCGGCGTCCCGAACCGTACGCCGCCGGAAGTCCGTGGCCTAGGGGGTGTCTTGCCGATCAGGTCGGATCGGCAAGGCACCCCCTAGGGTCGGAGGCATGGCAACTCCTGACTTCATCCGGGCCGTCCGGGCCACCGCCGGGCACCAACTGCTGTTCCTGCCGGGGGTCACCGCCGTCGTCCTCGACGACGAGGGGCGGGTCCTCCTGGCCCGACGCGTCGACAACGGCCGGTGGTCGCTGATCGGCGGCATCCCGGAGCCGGGGGAGCAGCCGGCCGTGAGCGTGGTGCGCGAGGTCCTGGAGGAGACGGCGGTCGAGTGCGTCGTCGAGCGCGTGGTGCTCGTGGAGACGACGCCGCCGGTCACGTACCCCAACGGCGACCAGTGCCAGTACATGGACACCTGCTTCCGCTGCCGGGCGGTGGGCGGGGACGCGCGCGTGAACGACGACGAGTCGCTGGAGGTGGGGTGGTTCCCGCTGGACGCGCTGCCGTCGCTGCGCCCCGGAGAGCTGTTCCGGATCAAGCAGGCCCTTACCGACGGCCCCACATGGTTCTCCACCACGGCCGACTAGGCCGAAGTGTGGGCGCGGGCCACATCGGTCGAGCCCGGCCCGCTTCATAAGGTGCCAGGCATGACCGCACCCCACACCGTCACCACCCCCGACCTCGGCGGCCGCACCGCGCTCGTCACCGGCGCGGCGAGCGGCATCGGCCGCGCCTGCGCGCTGCGCCTCGCGGCCGCCGGAGCCAAGGTCAGGGCCGTCGACCGGGACGCCCCCGGCCTGGAGGCCCTGGCCGCGGCGGCGCCCGCCACGGCCGGGGCGGTCGAACCCCACGTACTGGACCTGACCGACCTCGACGCGGCGGAGGACCTGGCGGCGGGCACCGACATCCTGGTCAACAACGCCGGACTGCAACTGGTCCGCCCCATCGAGGACTTCCCCCCGGACGTCTTCCACACCGTCCTCACCGTGATGCTGGAGGCGCCCTTCCGGCTGATCCGGGGCGCGCTGCCGCACATGTACGCCCAGGGCTGGGGCCGCATCGTCAACGTCTCCTCCGTGCACGGGCTGCGCGCCTCCGCCTACAAGTCCGCCTATGTGGCCGCCAAACACGGCCTGGAGGGGCTGTCCAAGACCGCCGCCCTCGAAGGCGCCCCGCACGGCGTCACCTCCAACTGCGTCAACCCCGGCTATGTCCGCACCCCCCTGGTGGAGGCGCAGATCGCGGACCAGGCGGAGGCGCACGGCATCCCGCCCGAGCGGGTCGTGACCGACGTCCTGCTGAAGGACTCGGCGGTCAAGCGGCTCGTCGAGCCCGAGGAGGTCGCCGAGGCCGTCGCCTACCTCTGCGCGCCGCCCGCCTCGTTCATCACCGGTACCTCCCTCGTCCTCGACGGCGGCTGGACCGCGCACTGACCCGCCGCCGGTCTTCCACAGGGCTGGTGCGACCACCCGTACGGCAGGTATCCCTGTGACCATGTCCGAAGAACAGCTCCGCGACCCGGAGCCCAGCGCCGATCCGGCCGCCTACCTGGGGCTTCTCGCGCGCGGGGCGCCCGCCGACGCGTACGACCGGCCCGTGCTGCTCGCCCGCGCGAGCGGCGCGGGACCCGCCGCGCTCGCCGAGCTCGAACACGCCAAGCAGCTCGCGCTGCGCGTCCGCGCCGAGCTGGAGGGGCGCCGGCGCCGCGAGGCGGAGCTGTCCGCGCTCTTCGAGACCGCCCACGACCTCGCCGGGCTGCGCGACCTCGACGCGGTGCTGCGCGCCATCGTGCAGCGCGCGCGTTCCCTGCTGGGCACCGAGGTCGCCTACCTCAGCCTCAACGACCCGGCCGCCGGCGACACCTACATGCGGGTCACCGAGGGCTCCGTGTCGGCGCGCTTCCAGCAGCTCCGCCTGGGCATGGGGGAGGGCCTCGGCGGCCTGGTCGCCCAGACCGCCCGGCCGTACGTGACGGAGAGCTACTTCGACGACGAGCGGTTCCGGCACACCCGGACCATCGACTCCGGCGTCCGCGACGAGGGCCTGGTGGCGATCCTCGGCGTGCCGCTCACGCTCGGCAGTCAGGTGATCGGCGTGCTCTTCGCCGCCGACCGGCGCGCCCGTGTCTTCGAACGCGGGCAGGTCGCGCTGCTCGGCTCGCTGGCCGCGCACGCCGCCGTCGCCATCGACACCGCCAACCTGCTGGCCGAGACCAGGTCCGCGCTGGCCGAGCTGGAGCGGGCCAACGGCATCATCCGCGCCCACAGCGGTGTCATCGAGCGGGCGTCGGAGGTGCACGACCGGCTGACCGAGCTGGTCCTGCGGGGCGGCGGTGTGCACGACGTGGCGTCGGCCCTCTCGGAGGTCCTGGACGGTTCGGTGGAGTTCACCGAGGGGCCGCTGCCCGCCGAGTGCGCCGACGGCCACGCGACACGGCGCGGCGGCGAGTGGGTCGCGGCCGTGTCGGCCGGCGGGGAGGCCCTCGGCGCCCTGGTGCTGCGTGGCCAGCCGGACCTGGACCCGGTCGACCAGCGGACCCTGGAGCGGGCCGCGATGGTCACCTCCCTGCTGCTCCTGGCCCGGCGCTCCGCGGGGGAGGCGGAGCAGCGGGTACGGGGAGAGCTGCTGGACGACCTCCTCGACGCGCCCGAGCGCGACCGGCGGCTGCTCAGGGAGCGGGCCGCCCGCCTGCGTACCGACTTCGACGCCCCGCACGTGGTGCTGGCGGCCCGCGTCGACCGCCCGGATCCGCCCGTCGGCGACCGGGACGGCGCCGACCGGCAGCGCCTCTGGTCGGCCGCCTCGCACCTGGCGGCCACCCGCCACGGCCTCGCCTCCGCCCGCGACGGCGGCACCGTGCTGCTGCTGCCGCTGGAGCCGGGCGACACCGCGGCCGAGCTCGCCCGGCAGACCGCCAAGCACCTCGGCGGCGCCCTGCGGGAACCGGTCACCGTCGGAGCCTCCTCGCCGGTCGACGCGCCCGCCACCCGCCCGGGCGACATAGCCCCCGCCTACGGCGAGGCCCGCCGCTGTCTCGACGCCCTGCGCCTGCTCGGCCGCTCCGGCGAGGGCGCCGCCGCCCCGGACCTCGGTTTCCTGGGCCTGCTGCTCGCCGACGCCCGGGACATCGCCGGCTTCGTGGACCGCACCATCGGCGAGGTCGTCGCCTACGACCGCGGCCGCGGCACGGAACTGGTGCGCACGCTCGACGCGTACTTCGCGAGCGGGATGAGCCCGGTGCGGACGAAGGACGAACTCCACGTGCACGTCAACACGGTGGCGCAGCGCCTGGAACGCGTCGGCCGGCTGCTCGGCCCGGACTGGCAGTCCCCGCCCCGGGCGCTGGAGATCCAGCTCGCGCTGCGGTTGCACGCGATGTCCGCGGCGGTCGCGCGCTGAACGGCCGGCCGCCCCACCGGGGCGGCCGGCCGTTCGCGCGGGGCCGGCGGGTCTCAGCGCCCCGCCATGACCCGCTCGTCCTCCACGTCGTCGGCCAGGTCCCGGTTGCGGGTCTCCTTGGCGCACCCGATGGCGACCACGGTGATCAGCGCCGCGGCGATGACGTACAGGGCGATCGGCGTCGAGCTGCCGTGCTCGGCGAGCAGCGCGGTCGCGATCAGCGGCGCGGGGGCGCCGGCCGCCACGGACGAGAACTGCGCGCCGATGGAGGCGCCCGAGTAGCGCATCCGGGTCGCGAACATCTCGGAGAAGAACGCCGCCTGCGGCGCGTACATCGCCCCGTGCAGCACGAGTCCGACGGTCACGGCGAGCAGCAGGCTGCCGAAGCTCCTGGTGTCGATGAGGGCGAAGAACGGGAACATCCAGGCTCCGACACCGACCGCTCCGATCAGATAGACCGGCCGGCGGCCGATGCGGTCCGACAGCGCCCCCCAGGCCGGGATCACCGCGAAGTGCACGGCCGAGGCGAGCAGCACCGCGTTGAGCGCGGTCTGCTTGCTGAGCCCGGTCGACGTCGTGGCGTACACCAGGATGAACGCGGTGATCACGTAGTAGCTGATGTTCTCGGCCATCCGCGCGCCCATCGCGATGAGCACGTCGCGCCAGTGATGCCGCAACACGGCGACCAGCGGCATCCTCTCCACCTGCGCGCTCTCCGCCTTCCGCGCCTCGGCCCGGGCCAGCGCGGCCTTGAAGACGGGCGACTCGTCGACGGAGAGGCGGATCCACAGCCCGACGACCACCAGCACGCCCGACAGCAGGAACGGGACGCGCCACCCCCACGAGGTGAACGCCGCGTCCGACAGCAGCGCGGTGAGCGCGGACAGCACCCCGGTCGCCAGCAACTGCCCCGCGGGCGCCCCGGTCTGCGGCCACGAGGCCCAGAAGCCCCGCCGGCCCGCGTCCCCGTGCTCCGACACCAGCAGCACGGCCCCGCCCCACTCGCCGCCCAGCGCGAATCCCTGCACCAGCCGCAACACCGTGAGCAGGACGGGCGCCGCCGTCCCGATGGTCGCGTGGGTGGGCAGCAGCCCGATGGCGAAGGTCGCCCCACCCATCAGCAGCAGGCTCAGCACCAGCAGCTTCTTGCGACCCAGCCGGTCCCCGAAGTGCCCGAACACCAGCGCCCCGAGCGGCCTGGCCGCGAAGCCGACGGCGTACGTCAGGAAGGACAGCAGGGTGCCGACGAGCGGATCCGAGCCGGGGAAGAACAGCTTGTTGAAGACCAGCGCGGCGGCCGACCCGTACAGGAAGAAGTCGTACCACTCGATGGTCGTGCCGATGAGGCTCGCGGCGACGATGCGCTTGAGACTGGACGGGGCTGGTGGAGCGGTCGCGGGGGAGGACATCGGCACCACTTCCTGGCGGTTGACGGGGACGTGTTCGTGTCGCCATACCGTAGGAACGCGCAGGTCAGAGGCGTATGTGGTGGGACACCATAGTTCCGGGCCAGGGAGTGCGCGCGCCCACCATGGGGGCGATGACGGGGCCTCGTGGCCGGGCTCAATGAGGCTGCGACGGAGGCTGTCCGAGTCGCACTGGTCTCGTGGTCGACGCTCCCGCGGGCGGCGTCTCCGGGACCGCAGCCGAATGCCGAAGGGCCATCCGGCACCCATCGGTACGGGATGGCCCAGCGGTCCTCTGACGCTGCCGAGCGACAGCCCATGCGTCAGGAACCCACGGCGGTGCTCCGCTTGGCTGCCGACTCCTCGGCGGGTTCCGGGGCTCCTGGCTTCGTGCCTCGCATGAGCGCAGCGGTGAGCGCTCCGCCGGTGGCGGCGATTGCCGCGGCGCCCAGGAAAGCGGCGCTGAAGCCGTCGGTCAGCGCGGGCAGGTCGCCGAGCCGGTCGGCGCCCTGGGAGGTGGCGAGGGCGGTGAGGGCGGCCAGGCCGAGGGCGGAGCCGACCTGGTACGTGGTGTTGACGATGCCGGAGGCGAGGCCGGCCTGCTCCTGCGGAACGCCGGAGATGGCCGACATCATGGCCGGGATGTACGCGAGGGACATGCCCGTCGCCGCGACCAGCGATGCGGGCAGTACGTCGATGAGGAAGGTGCCGGTCGGCTCGACGGCCGCCAGCCACAGCAGGCCGGCGGCGAGGACCAGCAGGCCGCTCACGATCAGCGGCTTGGCGCCGAAGCGGCCCAGCAGCCGGGCGGTGATGAGCGTCATGAAGACCATCAGGAGCCCGGTCATGGGCAGCAGCGCCGCGCCGCTGGCGAAGGCCCCGTAACCGAGGACCTGCTGGAGGTAGAGGTTGAGGAAGTACCACATGGGGATCCACGCGGCTCCGAGCAGCGTCATCGCGAGGTTCGAGATGCCGAGGCCCGGGGTGCGCCAGACGCCCAGCGGCATGAGCGGGGCCTTGGCCGAGCGCTGCACCAGGAAGAACACGATCAGCAGGGCCGCCGCACCGACGAGTTCGAGCACGGTCTCGCCCGAGCCCCATCCGACCTCGGGCGCGCGGACGATCGCGAAGACGGCGAGCGCCAGGCCGGCGGTCACGGACACAGCGCCGAGGATGTCCACAGAGCCGCGTCGTCCGGCGACCGCGGGGAGCAGGCCGGTGGCCAGGAGCGTGGCGATGCCGATCGGGATGTAGATGATGAAGACCCAGGGCCAGCTCATCCACTCGGTGAACACCCCGCCCAGGAACACGCCGGCCGTGCCGCCGGCCGGAGCCGCCGCTCCGTAGAGGGCGAGGGCCTTGCCGAGTTCCTTCGGGTCGTGGCCGAAGAGCATCATCAACAGGGTCATCGACGCCGGTGCGATCAGGGCGCCACCGGCGCCCTGTACGGCGCGGCCCATGATCTCCACCCAGGCGGTGCTCGCAGCCGCTGCGACGACAGAGCCCGCGATCATGGTGACCCAGCCGGCGACGAACACCTTGCGAGCCCCGATCAGGTCGGACAGCCGGCCGCCGAGCAGCAGCAGACCGCCGAAGGCGATCACGTAGGCGTTGAACACCCACTGCAGGTCGCCGGGGGAGAAGCCCAGGTCGCGCTGCATCTCGGGAAGCGCCACGCCGATGATCGAGGTGTCCATGATGACCATGAACTGGGCGGCGGCGAGCACGAGAAGTGCCCACCAGCGCCGTGGGTTGACGGTTGACATCGTTCTGCCCTTTCGTTGCGGAGATACCCCCCGGGGGTTTCCCTGATCGCCGAGAGCATATACCCCCCCGGGGTAATGCGGGAAGACAGTGGGCTCGGGGAGTGAAAAGGGGGAGAGCGGTGCGGCTGTGGGGTTGCCGCGCGCCCTGGACCGTCGCTACGCCTTCCCCGGGTCCGTGGGCGTCGTCAGCACCCCAGTGCTGCGCCCTGGTGATCGGTCGTGCCGTGAGCACCGTCGGTCCCGGCTGCCCTGGTGCGCGGCTCCTGGGTGTGAGGACGCTTCTCTCGACCGGCATTCCGGCTGGTCCGGAGTCTCGTGTCTCGGATGCGCCCACGGCAGGCGCTTTCCAAGTGTTCGGCGTCGTCGCCAGGAGGTGCGACAGTGCCGCTTGCCGCCTGCTGACGGAGGACACCGTCCCTCGACGTGCGGTCGGTCGCATGCCGCCGTGCGAAGCCTGCCTGGACGACCGACGATCCCCGGTCGGCCGAACCGGGGATCGCCCGCATCCTGACGTGGTCCGGAGAGCCGTGCTTGTCGGCGGGGTTTACGGACGGGCGTTCCCACCGGCTCCGGAGCCCTGTGTGACCATCCTCGGCTTCCGCGTCGCACGCCGCCCCCGGCCCCTGGGGTGTGTCTCACCACGCGTCCGGACGGGGCGGCTCAGCACAGGTGCGCCCACCATGGACAGGTCGCCCATGGTGGGCGTCGCCACCCCGTCATGGCCCGCCGGCGCCCAGGGTGGTCAGTGCGCGTCCCCCGTCGTCGACGACGTGATGATGTCCCCGTGGGCGAAGTCCCCCGGAGGGATGCCCGGGTGGTGGTGTCCCTCGCCGTGCGGACGCGGAGGGGAGGCACCCAGGGCGAGCCGGGAGACGATGCGGTAGCGGTCGCCCCGGTAGACGGAGTGGACGTACTCGACCGGTCGGCCCCGCGTGTCGGTCGTGAGCCGCTCGATGAGCAGCGCGGGGGAGAGGACCGGGACCTCCAGCACGCCGGCCTCGGCCTCGTTGACGACGGTCGGCTCGATGGACTGCACCGCCTGGTCCACGTGGACCTGGTGGTGCTCGCGCAGATGGTCGTACAGATCGCCCGCCTCCAGCTCCTCCGGTGTGAGGGTGGGGACCAGCTCGGCCGGGATGTGCAGGTGCTCGATGGCCATGGGCGTCCCGTCGACCAGCCGCAGCCGGGCGATGTACACCACCTCGGCGGCGGGGGAGACGCGCAACTTGCGGCCGATCCGGGCGCCGGCGCGCAGCGTGTCGAGCCGCAACAGCCGGCTCGACCAGGCGCCCCCGGCCCGGGGGACGGCGAAGGCGGAGTCGTCGGAGACCAGTTCCTGAGTGATCTTCGCCGGCGCGACGAACATGCCGCGGCCGTGCTCGCGCACGAGTTGACCGGTGGCGACCAGCTCGTCGACGGCGGCGCGCAAGGTGGGCCGGGAGACGCCCAGTTCGACGCTGAGGGTGCGCTCGGAGGGAATGGCGTCGCCCGGCCGGCGCGCCTCGATCAGCCCGAGAAGGAACTCCCGGACGCGCTCCCGCTTCAGTACGGCACCTGAGGAGCTGTTCTCCATGACTCCGGCCTCTCCGACTCGTCATCCTCGACCGGTCCAGTGACGCACTGGTCCATTCGTCCCCGGTGGCCGCCCCATCGACTGGTCCACTGGTAAACACCAGCTTAGGTTCTGCTGCAACCGTGATCCACCGAACTACCGCTGTTTTCCCAGGGGTTGACGGTCCTATTGGTCTATGCCACCTTCTAGCCACATCGTTGTCCAGTTGACCAACTGGTCAACTCTCTGTCGAGGTGGACCCCGTGAAGATGCGCTTTGCCCCCGTCGCCGCGGCCCTCGCGGCCGGTTGTGCGCTCACCGCCTGCAGTGCCTCCTCGTCCGGCTCCGACCAGGCGGCCGGCCCCGGGACGCTCACCGTATGGATCATGAGGGACAGCGTCTCCGACGCCTACCTCCAGCGCTTCGAGAAGGACTTCGAGCGTCAGCACCGGGACACCCTCCTGGACATCCAGATACAGGAGTGGGACGGAATCGGCGAGAAGATCACCGCCGCGCTGGCGAGCAAGGACGCCCCCGACGTGATCGAGGTGGGCAACACCCAGGTCGCCCAGTACGCGCAGAGCGGGGGACTCCGCGACCTGACCGACAAGGTGGCCGAGCTGCGGGGCGACGACTGGCTGCCCGGGCTCGCCGAGCCCGGGAGGATCGACGGCAGACAGTACGGAATCCCGTGGTACGCGGCCAGTCGCGTCGTGATCTACCACAAGGACCTCTTCGCCAAGGCCGGCATCACCTCCCCGCCCAGGACCCGTGACGAGTGGCTCACCGTCACCGCGCGGCTCGACCGGGGCGACACCCAGGGCATCTACCTCCCCGGCCAGAACTGGTACACCCTCGCCGGCTTCGTCTGGGAGGAGGGGGGAGAACTGGCCGAGAAACGCGGCGACGGATGGCGGGGGGCCCTCGACAGCCCCGAGGCGCTGAGGGGCATGGACTTCTACCGGCGCCTCCAGGCGCTGGGCAGGGGACCCAAGGACTCCGACGAGGCCAAGCCGCCGCAGGCGGACGTGTTCGCCAAGGGGGACGTCGCCCAGATCATCGCGGTGCCCGGCGGAGCGAGGATCATCGAGCAGGCCAACCCCGCCCTCGCCGGCAAGCTCGGCTTCTTCCCCGTCCCGGGGAAGACCGCCGGGAAGCCAGGAGCGACCTTCACCGGCGGCTCCGACCTCATCATCCCGGCGGCCTCCGCCCACCAGGACACGGCGTACGAGGTGGTCAAGGCGCTCGCGGGGGAGAAGTGGCAGACGGACCTCGCCAAGACCATGAGCTACGTCCCCAACCGGACCTCCCTGGCCAAGGTGTCGGTGAGCGACGAGGGCGCCTCTGCCATGGCGGCGGCCGCCGCGCGGGGCCGCGCCACCCCCAACTCGCCCCGCTGGGCCGCGGTCGAGGCCACCAACCCGATCAAGCAGTACATGACCGCCGTACTGACCGGGAGCGACCCGCGCAAGGCGGCGAAGGACGCCTCGGACACGATCAGCAGGACCCTCAACCCGTGAGGAGCGGCGCCGCCCGCCGACGTGCCGGCCCGCGCACCGATCCGGCCGCCGTCCCCCGTACCGGAGCCCCGGCCGGTCCGCCCGCGGGCGCGTCCGCCGGTCCACCCGCCCGGCGGGCCGACCGCCCCGCCGCCCCACCCGCCGTCCGAAGCGCCGTCCCCGGAGCCCTGTGGCCCTACCTGCTCATCGCCCCCACCATCCTCGGCTTCGTCCTCCTGCTGGCCTACCCTCTCGGCCGCAACCTCCTGATGTCCTTCCAGCACTACGGGCTGGCCGAACTGATCCGGGGCGACGCCGACTTCGTTGGCCCGGAGAACTACCGGGAGATCCTGAGCGACAACGAGTTCTGGCAGGTGGTGCGCCGCACCCTGGGGTGGACCGCGGTCAACGTCGCACTGATCATGGTGATCGGCACGGCGGTGGCGCTGATGCTCCAGCGGCTGGGCCGCCGGATGCGGACCCTCGTACTCGGCGGGCTGGTGCTCGCTTGGGCCAGCCCCGTCATCGCGACGACCACCGTCTTCCAGTGGCTCTTCGCCTCCCGTCTGGGAGTGGTCAACTGGCTGCTGGTGCGGCTCGGGTTCGAGTCCTTCCGGGACTACTCCTGGCTGGCGCACGGTCGGGCCGCCTTCACCGTCCTGGTGCTGCTCGTCGTGTGGCAGTCCGTGCCCTTCGTCGCCATCACCCTCCACTCCGCGCTGACCACCGTCCCCGCCGAGCTCTTCGAGTCGGCCCGCATCGACGGCGCCGGCGGCTGGCGGATTTTCCGCTCCGTCACCCTGCCGCTCCTGAAACCCGTCTTCGGACTCGTCCTGAGCCTCGAAGTCATCTGGGTCTTCCGGTGCTTCGCGCAGATCTGGGCCGTCACCAAGGGCGGACCCGGCGGCGCGACCACCACCCTGCCGGTCTACGCCTACCAAGTGGCGCGCTCCCTGCACCGCTACGACCTCGGAGCGGCGGCCGCGACGCTCACCGTACTGATCCTGGTGGCCGTGCTTCTCCTGTACCTCCGTCAGATGTTCCGGCAGGAGGCCGAGCTGTGACACCCGTTCCCCTCCCCGCGCCCGACCCCGCCCCCACCCCTTCTTCCTCCGCCCCCGCCCCCGCCTCCGCGCTGCTGCGGCGACTTCCCCTGAACGCCGGCGCGCTGCTCGTCCTCGTCCTCTGCGTCTTCCCCGTCTACTGGATGGTCCTGACCGCCTTCAAGCCCACGGCGGACATCCACGCCGAGACACCGGTGTTCCTGCCCACCTCGGTCACACTGGAGCACTTCTCCGCGGCGGTGCGCACCGACGGCTTCTGGTCGTTCTGGCGCAACAGCCTCCTCATCACGGCCGGCTCCGTGCTCCTGGCCCTCGCCGTGGCCCTCGGAGCGGCCTTCGCCGTGGCACGACTGCGCTGGACCGGGCGCCGCGGCTTCGTCCTGATGGTCTTCGTCGCACAGGTCGCGCCCTGGGAAGCACTGCTGATCCCGATGTACGTCATCGCCCGCGACACGGAGATGCTCGACAGCCTCGCGACCCTCACGCTGGTCTACTTCATGATCACCCTGCCGTTCACCATCGTCACACTGCGCGGCTTCCTCACCGCCGTCCCTCGCGAGCTGGAGGAGGCCGCACAGGTCGACGGGTGCACCCGCGCCGCCGCCTTCCGCCGGGTCACGTTCCCCCTGCTGGCACCCGGGCTGCTCGCCACCTCCCTGTTCGGCTTCATCACCGCGTGGAACGAGTTCGCCTTCGCCAACACGCTGATCATCAAGAACCAGGACGACCGCACGCTCCCCGTCTGGCTCTCCTCGTTCTCCAACGTCTTCGGCACCGACTGGGGAGCCACCATGGCCGCCTCGACGCTCTTCGCCCTGCCCGTCCTCCTCCTCTTCCTGGTGCTCCAGCGCCGCGTCACCGCCGGGCTGACCGGCGGAGCGGTCAAGGGATAGGGGGACGCCGTGAAGCCACCGGACACGGGCCTCGGCCTGGTGCCCCGCCCCCTCGGGCTCGACCCCCGGCCCGGCCGTGCCGCCGACGCGTTCACCCTCGACGCGAGGACGGCGATCCGCGCCACCCCCGGCGCGGAGCCCGCGGCCGCGCTGCTCCGGACCCTGCTGGCCCCCGCGACCGGCCTGCCGCTGCCCCTCGCCCCCGACGGCCGGATCGCCCTCGTCCTCGATCCCTGCCTCGCCGGCCTCGGCGCGGAAGGGTACGACCTCAGCGTCGGCGGCGACGCGGTCCGGCTGCGCGCGGCACACGTCGCGGGGCTGCGCCACGGTGTCCAGACCGTCCGGCAGCTCCTGCCGGTCGCCGCGCTGGGAACCCGTCCCGTACGCGGGGTGCCGTGGACCCTGCCGGGCGTCGAGATCACGGACGTACCGCGGTTCGCCTGGCGGGGCGCCATGCTCGACGTGGCCCGCCACTTCCGGCCAGTCTCGTTCCTGCGGCGCTTCACCGACCTCCTCGCGCTGCACAAGCTCAACGTGCTCCACCTGCACCTGACCGACGACCAGGGCTGGCGGATGCCGGTGAGCGCCTACCCGAGGCTCACCGAGGTCGGGGGAGTGCCCCACGGCGGCGCGTACACCCGCGAGGAGCTCGGCGACCTCGTCGCCCACGCGGCCGAACGCGGGGTGACGGTCGTCCCGGAGATCGAGATGCCCGGCCACGCGCGGGCGGCCCTGGCCGCCTACCCCCATCTCGGCAACTTCCCCGACCGCCGGCTCCAGGTGTGGAAACAGTGGGGCGTGTGCGACACCGTCCTCGGTGTGACCGACGAGGTCCTCGACTTCTGCCGCACCGTCCTGGCCGAGGTCATGGACACCTTCCCCTCGCCGTACATCCACGTCGGCGGCGACGAGTGCCCGACCACCGAATGGCACCGGGCGCCCGCGGCCCTGCGGCGCGTCACCCGGGAAGGGCTGGCCGGCCCGGCGGGACTCCACGGCTGGTTCATGGAGCGGATCGGGACGTTCCTCACCGCACACGGCAGACGCCCCCTCGGGTGGACCGCGACGGGCCACGACCTGCCGGCCTCCTTCACCGTACTGGCCTGGCGCGAGGAGGAGCACGGGCTGGCGGCCGCCCGCCGCGGCCACCCGGTGGTCATGGCTCCGCACCGGTCCACCTACCTCGACTACCCGCAGTCCGACGACCCGGGAGAACCTCCCGGCCAGCCCGGTGCGACCGTCGACCTGCCGACCGTCCACGCGACCAGGCCCGCGCCGGACACCTGGGAACCGGAGGCCGCCGCCCGTGTGCTCGGCACCCAGGCGCAGTTGTGGACCGAATACGTACCCACCGCGGCGCACGCCGAGTACCTCGCCTTCCCCCGGCTGAGCGCCCTGGCCGACACCGCCTGGTCCGGCGGCCACGACTGGCCCGGGTTCCAGGCCCGGCTGCGCCACCACCGATCCCGGCTCGACGCCCTCGAGGTGCCGAACCGCCCCCCACCCACCCCCCGTCCCGAGAGGAACACCAGGTGACGACCACCGACCCCCGGACCAGAACGCGTACGTCCCGCGACCGCACCTCCCGGATACGCGCCGCCATGGCCGCCGCCGTCGTGGCCGGCCTCGCCGGCGCCACCCTGTCGGCCGCGCCCGCCGCCACCGCGGCCGGCGAGGCGCTCACGATCCAGTACCGGCAGAGCGCCACCGGCTCGGACCAGGTCGAGCCGTGGTTCAAGGCCGTCAACACCGGCGGCACCGCCGTCCCCCTCAGCCAGGTCAAGATCCGCTACTACTTCAGGGCCGACGCCGGCGCCTCGTACACGTACGCCTGTTCCTGGGCCGTCAGGGGGTGCGCCAACATCACCGGGACGTTCGGCACCCTGGCCCGGCCGACCGCGACCGCCGACCGCTACCTGGAGATCGGCTTCACCACCGGAGCCGGCACGCTCGCCCCCGGCGCGGACTCCGGTGACCTCCAACTGCGCTTCCACCGCTCCAACTGGCAGCCGCTGAACCAGAACGACGACTACTCCTTCGGCGCCACGCAGACGGCGTACGGCAACTGGACCAAGGTCACCGCGAGTGTGGCCGGAGCCCAGGTGTGGGGCACGGCGCCCGAAGGCAACACCCCGGGCCCCGGTCCCGGCCCGACCGACCCGCCGCCCGGCGGCCCCGCGCTCTTCGACGACTTCGACTACACCTCGCACACCGACCCGGCCATCGGGGCACACGGCTGGAGCGTCCGCTCCAACGCGGGAGGCCCCGGAGTGCCCGGTGCCACGTGGGCCCCGCAGAACGTCACCTTCGCCAAGGAGGGGACCAACTCGATCATGAACCTGGAGACCTCCACCGCCGGCACCGCCGGCTCCACCGAGCAGACCGAAATCCTCACGCGGGCCACCAAGTTCAAGAACGGAACCTACGCGGCCCGGGTGCGGTTCTCCGACGCGCCGAAGTCGGGTCCCGACGGCGACCGCCTCGTCCAGACGTTCTTCACCATCAACGACCTCAAGGCCCCGATGGCGGACGACTACGCCGAGTACGACTTCGAGTACCTGCCCAACGGCGGCTGGGGCGAGCCGGCCAACATCCTCTACACCACGTCGTGGGAGACCTATCGTCCCGACCCCTGGGAGGCGGTCAACCAGCACTCCGAGGTCCGCGCCAGTTACGCCGGCTGGCACGACCTCGTCCTCACCATCGACAACAGCACCCTCACGTACTACGTCGACGGGCAGGAGTTCGGTCGCCACGACTCCCGCTATCTTCCCGAGCGCCCCATGTCCATCAACTTCAACCAGTGGCTCATCGACCTGGCGGGCCAGACCAGCACCACGCCGCGCGCCTACGACCAGAAGGTCGACTACGTGCTGCACGTCAAGGACCAGGTGCTGACCCCCGCCCAGGTCGCGACGAAGGTCGCCGCGTACCGGGCCGCGGGCACCACCTTCGAGGACACGGTGCCCAGCGCCGGGTGACCCCGCTCCGGCGGGCGGGGTGACCCCGCTCCGGCCGCCGGGGCGACCCCGCTCCGGCGGGCGGGCGCCCGGGGCGGGGTTTCGGCCGGCCCCGGGCGCCCGCTTCACGTGTCAGGGTTCCCCGCGCCGGTGGGAGCGGCCGAAACCCGTCCTGCCCTGGTGGCAGTGGTCATAGCGTCATGCCATGACCACTGTTGACAACACGGTGTACCGGTACCGCACCGCCGTTCCCGGGGACATCGAGGCCATCGAGGCCCTGGACGGCTCCTTCACCACCGACACCGTCTTCCGGGTGACCACCACCGAGGACGGGTTCACGCTGCGGGAGGAGCCGGTGAACCCGCCGCTGACCAAGGTGTTCCCCGAGGACGAGACGGACGGCGACGACGGGGACGACGGCGAGGACCCCGACTCCCGCACCTTCGTCGCCCACGGCGCCGCCGGGGACCTCGCCGGGTTCGTCGCCGTCTCGTACTCCGGCTGGAACCGCCGGCTGACCGTCGAGGACATCGAGATCGCCCCGGAGCACCGGGGCCGGGGGGTCGGCCGCGCGCTGATGGGGCTCGCGGTGGAGTTCGCCCGGGAACGGGGCGCCGGACACGTCTGGCTGGAGGTCACCAACGTCAACGCGCCGGCGATCCGGGCGTACCGGCGGATGGGCTTCGCCTTCTGCGGACTGGACACCGCCCTCTACGACGGCACGCCCTCGGAGGGCGAGCAGGCGCTCTACATGAGCATGCCCTGCCCCTGAGCCGACAGCAGCCGGTACACCGAGACGGCCGACCCGTCGCCCGGCGCGACCGT
This sequence comes from Streptomyces sp. NPDC045701, assembly GCF_056432045.1. Classification (NCBI taxonomy): domain Bacteria; kingdom Bacillati; phylum Actinomycetota; class Actinomycetes; order Kitasatosporales; family Streptomycetaceae; genus Streptomyces; species Streptomyces sp. NPDC045701. The sequence goes on from NZ_JBWKJV010000006.1 coordinate 251,031, forward strand.
GACACTCAGCAGCCAGGCCGGGGTTCCGTCGGGGGCCCCGGCCCGCTCGTACCACTCCACGCGCGCGTCCAGCAGCCGCCGGCCCTCCGCCCGCAGGGCGGCGTACCAGGACCGGAAGGGCCGCGACCGCCAGACCGTGAGAGGGACCGCCCGCTCGCCGCCGCCGCGGAGGGAGCCGTCGCCCACGAGGCGCAGCGCCGCCGCCACGGCCCCCGGGACGGTGCGTTCCACCGGTACGGCGAAGGCCTCGGCGAAGTGCAGGAGGTACGCCATGCGTTCGGCCTCCGGCGGCGCTCCGAGCACCGCCCGGCCCGAGTCGTACCAGACCCCCCACTTGATGTTCGACACCAGCCCGGGCAGCCGGTGCATGTCCCGGGGGATCCAGAACAGGACGGCGTCCGAGCGGCGCATCGCCTCCTCCTCCCAGGAGACCTGGTCCGCGTACGCCGGGTAGGACCCGCCCGCCGCGGGCTCCGGCAGGAAGACCGCCAACCGCCCCGGACCGGCCCAGGCGGTGCGCAGGGCCGCGACGGCGGCCGGGCGCCAGGAGGGTTCCGCCGGATCGGTGGGAGTGGGCCCGCACAGGTACACGGACGCGGCCCAGGACTCGGGCGGCTCCTGGCCGACGTGCACCACCTCGACGGAGCCGGCGGTCTCGGTGCGGGGATCAGAGGACACGGGAAGCTCCGGAATCGGTCGTGGGGAGGGTGGCGAGGAAGTCCAGCAGGACGGCGTTGAAGGCGTCGGGGCGTTCCAGGAAGCCGAGGTGGCCGGCGTCCGCCAGCTGCGCGTAGCGGGCGCCGGGGACCGCCGCCGCCACCTCGCGGCCCAGGTGGACGGGGGCCAGCACGTCGTCCGCGAAGCCCACCACCAGTACGGGCGTCCTGATCCGGGTGTACGCGGCCGACCGGTCGGCGACGGTCGGGCACGGGCGGTGCCCGGCGGAGGTCCCCCCGAGCGCGGCGATCTCGAACAGGTCCATCCACCGCGTGACCGCGTCCTCGTCCGCGAGGGTCCTGGGGGAGAGGTTCTGCACCAGCCGTACGAACGCCTCGTACTCCGGCGGCAGTCGGCAGCCCGCCTCGGCGTACGCGTCCTCGGCGCGGGCCAGCGCGTCGCCGACCGCGTCGGGCCGGCCCCGCGTCGCGACCAGCACCGCGCCGCTCGCCAGGTGCGGATCGGTGACGAGCAGCTCCTGCACCGCATGGGCCCCCAGCGAGTGGCCGACCAGCGGACAGGGCGGCAGGCCGAGGGCGACGAGCAGTTCCCGCACCTCACCGGCGAGTTCGCCGGCGGAGGAGACCCCACTGCCGTGGTCGAAGGTGACCACCCGGTGGCCCGCCGCCGCGAGCGCGGGCACCTGGTGGTGCTCCCAGATCCGGCCGGTGCCCCCGGCGCCGGCGACCAGCACCACCGGCCGCCCCGAACCGTGGACCGCGTACGCCGGTACGGCGCTCACCGGGCCAGCCTCCGCAACGCGGTGTCCACCCACGCCCGGTTGCCGGTGTCCAGGCCCCGCAGCGCCACGTGGACCCAGAGGAAGGACGCCCGTGCCACGATGTGCGTCCGCATGCCGCCGGGTACCGTGCCGCCCGCCGCCCGGTAGGCGTCCAGGAGCCGGTCGAGGACGTCCGCGCCGCCCGCGTACAGCATGTCGACGAAGTCGGCCGCCGGATCGCCCACGCCCGCGTTGGCCCAGTCCAGCAGACCCGTGAGCACCGGCGGACCGGACGGGAGGCGCTCCACCAGGGTGTGACCCGGGTGCACGTCCCCGTGGACCAGCACCAGGCGGTCCGGCCACAGGCGGTCGTCGTCCAGCCAGTCCTGCCAGCGCCGCACCCGGTCGGCGGGCAGCTCCAGTTCGGTCCGGGCGCGGGCCAGCTTGCCCGCGACCAGGGAACGCACGGCCTCGGGGCCCGCCGGGCGCGGACCGGGAAGGCGCCAGGTGCCGTCCAGGGGTGTGGCGTGCACCGCGACCAGGCAGCGGGCGAGCGGGTCCAGGTAGCGCTCCGGGTGAGCCAGCGGGTCCATGGACCAGCCGTACGCGAGGGTCACCGGGTCCTCGCTGCCCGCCGCCTCGCCGGGGAGGCGGGGGTAGGCGACCAGGTCCGGGGTGTCCAGCCGCCAGTCGGGCACCGGTACGGGGACCCGGTCGCGCACGGCGCCCAGCACGGCGCTCTCCACTGCCAGCCGGGCGGACGCCTCGGGGCGCCGGGGGCACCGCAGGATCCAGTGCGTGCCGTCGGTGGCGCGGATGTGGGTGACGCGGAAGTCCCAGCCGCTGTCGTCGCTCCGCGCGGACTCGGGTACGAGCTCCACGCCGAGCCTCCGCGAGGCGTACGCGGCCAGCTCCGCGACCTCCGCGGCCCCCGCGCCATCCGGGTCGGGACCGCCCGTGTTCGCGGCTTCCGCATCCGGGGCCGTGTCCGGGGTCGTGGCGGCGGCGCTCATCGGGTGGCCTCCACGGAGCCCAGGTGGCGGTCCCTCGTCGCGTCGCGGTCCACCTTGCCGGTGTGGGTCCGCTCCAGCGCGTCGACCGGCACGATCAGGCTGGGCACCAGGTGCGGCGGCGCCGTGCGCCGCAGTCGGTCGCGGACGCCGGCGAGGACCGCGTCCGGCTCGGCGTCCGGCACGGGGACGAGGAACGCGGCCAGCGCCGAGTGCCCGGCCCGGTCCACCCGGGCGGCGGCGACCGACGACACGCCCTCGCACCGCCCGATCAGCGCCTCGACGTCGAGCAGGTCCACCCGGAAGCCCCGGATCTTGACCTGGTGGTCCGAGCGCCCCCGGAACACCAGGACTCCGCCCGCCGCCTCGCCCACCAGGTCGCCCGTGCGGTACCAACGGGTGCCGGCCCGCTCCCTGAACCGGCCGGCCGTCGCCTCCGGGTCGCCGTGGTAGCCGAGGGCCAGGCCGGGCCCCGACACGTACAATTCACCCGCCTCGTCCACCCGTTGGCCGACGTGCGGCAGCGGGAACCCGATGGGCAGGTCCCCGCCGGTCTCCGGCAGTCCGGGGGCTCCCGGCCCGTCGAGCTGCACCGCGTGTGTGACCAGCGCGGTCTCCGTGGAGCCGTAGGTGTTGAGCAGCCGGACGTGCTCGGCGCCGGCCAGCCGGCGCCAGCGCTCCAGCATGTCGGCGCGCACCGCCTCCCCGCCGATCACCACGGTGCGCAGGGACGCCGGGAGTGCGGCGCCCCGGTGCAGCAGGTCGCCCGTCATCCCGTCCCAGAAGCCGGTGGGCAGCACCGCGACCGAGACCTGCTGCTCCGCCGCCACCCGCGCGAAGTCCTCCCGCGCCGCGTCGTCGATGACGAGGGTGGCGCCGCCCGTCAGCGCCGGGAGGATCTCCTCCAGGCTCGTGTCGCCGCCCGCGCCGTGGAAGTGCAGCACGGACTCGCCCTCCCCGATGCCGTACAGGGCGCGCAGCGGCGGCACCACCGCCGCCGGCGCCCGGTGCGGGACCACCACCCCCTTCGGCTCGCCGGTGGAGCCCGAGGTGAACAGCACGTACGCCGGGTCCTCGGGCCGCCCGCCGGGCAGTGGCGCGGCGGAGGCGGCGGGGGCGTGGGCCCAGCGCGGCCGGATCACCCTCCCGACGGGCGGCTGCCAGCCGGTCTCGGCGGTCGCCACCGCCTCCCGGCAGCCGACTCGCGCCAGGACGGCCGCCAGCCGCGCCTCCGGGTGGTGCGCCTCCAGCGGCACGTACGCCCGTCCGGCCGCCAGGACGCCCAGGATCGCCGCCACGTCACGGGCCGAGTGGTGCACCACGATCCCCACGGGTGGCCCGGGTTCCGCCGTGCGCGGCGCCAGGGCGCCCGCCACCTCGCGCACCCAGGCGGCGAAGGTGCCGTAGGTGAGGACGAGCCCGTTGTCGACCACGGCCGGCCGGCCCGGATCGTCGCGGGCCGTCGCGAAGAAGGGTTCCAGAAAAGGCACTGCGGAGGACTCCATTGTGAATTCCCGTGTTCTGTTGGAATATTGGCGGGTGCGTATTGTTGTGGATCACGACGTGGAAATACCCATGCGGGACGGCGTGTTATTGCGCGCCGACCTCTACCGCCCGGACACCGCCGGGGCCGTCCCGGTGCTCATCCGGCGGACGCCCTACGGGAGATCGGGGAGCCCCGGCGGGGCATCCGTCGACGGACTGCGGCTGGTCCGCTCCGGGTACGCCCTGCTGGTGCAGGACGTCCGCGGCCGGTTCGCCTCCGGCGGCACCTTCGAGCCGTACTGGCACGAGGCCGAGGACGGCGCGGACACCGTCGCCTGGGCGGTCGGACAGCCCTGGTGCGACGGCTCGGCGGGCCTGTTCGGCCGGTCCTACGAAGGTATGGCCGCCCTGCTCGCGGCGGGTGAGCGGCCGCCCGGCCTGGGCGCCGTCGCCCCGCACGCGGCCGGTTCCGGGTTCGACGAGGGGTGGACCCGCCAGGGCGGCGCCTTCCAGCTCGGCTTCGTCCTCTACTGGGTGCTGTACGACCTGCTGCTCAGCGGGGCGGGCCTGGCGGGGCCGGACCTGGCCGAGGTGGCCCGCGCGGTCGACCGGATCGACGAGCTGTACGCGGACCCGGACGCCGCCGCCGGGCTCCTCGACCGACTCGCGCCCTATTACCGGGAATGGCGGCGGAATCCCAGCGGTCATCCCTACTGGAAGCAGGCCGCGCCGCGCGACTCCTATCCGGCGATAAAGGTCCCCGTGCTCAACCTGACGGGCTGGTACGACATATTCCTCGCCGGTGCCCTGGAGAATTACCGGGGAATTCGCCGACAGGGCGTGGAAACACGGCTGGTGGTCGGCCCGTGGTCCCATTGCGTCACCGGCGGCATCTTTCCCCAGCGCCGTTACGGGCTCGCCGCCGACGAGCGGGAGCTGGACGTCACCGGTCTGCACCTCGACCACTTCGACCGCCATCTGCGCGGCCGGCCGGCCGGTGCGGCGCCCGCCGGCCCCGTACGGCTCTTCCTCACCGGGGCCGACGAGTGGCGCGACTTCCCCGACTGGCCCGTGCCCGGCACCGAGGAGTACGCGCTCCACCTCGACGGCCGGCGGCTCACCCCCGGTCCCGCGGCGCCCCGCGCCCCCGGCAGCGACGTGATCCGCCACGACCCGGCCGACCCGGTGCCGACCACCGGCGGCGCCACCGCGCTGCCCGGCCAGTTCACCGGCGGCGACTGCGGCCCGCTGGACCAGCGAGAGGTGGAGCGCCGCGACGACGTCCTGTGCTTCACCGGCGCGCCGCTCACCGCCCCGCTCACGGTGATCGGCGACACCGTCCTGACGGTGTACGTCACCCCCGACGCGGCGGGCGCCGACGTGACCGGCAAGCTCGTCGACGTCTGGCCGGACGGCCGGGCGGAGCTGCTGTGCGACGGGATCCACCGAATGGAACCGGCACCCGCACCGGGAGCCGTGCCGTCCCCCGAGCCCGCACCCGCCCCGGAACCCGTGCCGGGGGCGACGACGGCGCCGGAGGCGGGCCGCGCGCCCACCCCCGGCCGTCCCGTCGCCGTCACCGTCCGCCTCGGCGCGATCGGCCATGTGTTCCGCACCGGTCACCGCGTCCGCCTCGAAGTGGCGGCCGGCAACGCACCGCGCTTCGACGTCCACCCCCGGGTGGTCGCGCACCACACGGTGCACCACGGCGGCGACCACCCCTCACGCCTGCTGCTGCCGCGCCTCGCCGGCGGCTGACGCGGCGTCCGGGCCGGCGGCGTCCGAGCGGAAGACCGACAGGTCGGTCACCCGCTCGATCCGCCGGCCCGCCTCCCAGTGCGCCCGCCGCAGCCGCCGCAGCTGCGCCTTGGTCAGGCGGGTGCTGTGCTGCGGGATCGACCGCACCATCCGGGCCCGCTTGGCCGAGGCGGGGTAGCGGTCCCGCACCCGGTAGGGGTCGTTGAGCAGGTGGTGGGCGGTGCCGACGTGGAAGGCGGCCTTCAGCAGCGCGTAGTACGCCGCCGCCCCCGCCCCCTTGGCACGCGCGCAGTGGACCAGCGTCCTCGTCGCCTCGAACAGCCGCCACATCACCGGCACGGCCGGTGTGGTGAACACGCCCGTCTCCTGCGCGATGCCCTCGCCGACGCCGTAGCGGAAGTAGCTGCGCATGTTCCCGAAGCCGTGCTGGGCGTCGTGGAATATCCGGGCCTCCGGCAGGTACACCACCGGGATGCCGGCCAGCTGGAGCCGGAAGTCGAACTCCCGGTCCTCGCACCAGTGGATGAGCTCGTCGAAGTGGTACCCGCCGATGTGGTCGACGATCGCCCGGTTGTAGATGAGCGGCGGGGACAGCGCGCTGACGTAGTCGCCCTCGTCGAACTCCCGTACCCGGGCGGTCAACCTGCTCAGCAGCCCGTCCGACTCCCCGTACACCACCTGCCCCTTCACCACCGGGTCGGTCAGGACCGCGCGGACCATGGCCCGCACCACGCCCGGCGCGAAGGTGCAGTCGGAGTCCATGAGCAGCAGGTACTGCCGGTCGGTGGCGGCGGCCCCCGCGTTGTACGCGGCGCCCAGGTTGCCGACGTCGGCGATCTCGGTGACGGTCAGCGGCCGCGGATGATCGGCGATCAGCTTCAGCACGGCGTCGCTGGGGCCGTTGAGCGCCAGGACGATCTCGACGTCCTCGTCGATCGACGCGATGCAGTCGGCGATCCGCAGGTCGTCGCGCAGGGCGATGACCACGGCGGTGCGGGCGATCCCCTCGTCGACTGCGGCCTCGTCCACCGGGTCGGTGGTCATCCCGTTCTCCCTCGTTCCGGTTCCGTTCGTGTACGTGCGGGTGCGCGCGCCCAGCGGTCCGCGCGCGGTCGTCGCCGGTGTCGTGGTCATCGCGCCGGCTCCTTGAACCGCAGGGGCAGGGCGCGCAGCGCGCGTTCGGCGATCGCCTCTGCCTCGGCCCGGACGTCGGCGTACGCGATCACCCCCGCCAGGACGTCCGCTCCGCCGCGGTAGGGCGGCACCACGGTGCCGGGCGCCAGGACGATGCCCCAGAAGACGTCGTGCACCCCCACCCGGCGGGCGACGTCCCGGGGATTGCCGACCCACTCCACCACCCCGCCGTCCGCGGGCAGGAACCGCTGGACCGCCGCCCCGCAGCGGGTCGGGCGCAGCTCGGAGAGCTCCAGCGGCCGGCCCAGTGCCAGGCGCACCACGTTGGGCAGCGGGTCCACCCCGGTGGCCAGCCGCATCACCTCGGTGGCGATCCGGGCGCCGGTGAGCCGGCAGGTGATCTCCAGGAGCACCACCCGGCCGTCACGGGTGCGCAGGATGTCGGTGTTGATCACCGCCGGGTCCAGGCGCAGGGCGCGTGCCCCGCGCCGTACGGTGTCGGTGACCTCCTCGATCTGCTCCTCGGTGAGCCGGCTGGGGAGGGTGTCGCCGCCCTCGAAGAAGTACGGGGCGAACTCCTCCTTGCGCCCGTACTCCCGGTCGGCGAAGCCGAACCGGTGCAGCTCGCCGTCGACCATGAAGGCGGCCAGCGTGTGCTCGGTGCCCTCCAGGAACTCCTCGACGACGATCCGGCCGACGGGGCTCAGCCGCAGCGCCTCGGCCGCCCGCTCCCGTACCGCCCCCCGCGTGTCCACCTTGATCACGCCGAGCGAACCGGTCTGGTCGCTGGGTTTGATCACGGCCGGCAGGCCGACCTCGGCGACCGCCCGCAGCGCCTCCTCCACGCTCTCGGCGGTCGCGAACCGGGGCAGGTCCAGCCCCGCCTCGCGCAGGATCGCCAGCCGCCGGTCCTTGAGCGTGCAGTCGAGCGCCGTCTCCAGGGGCAGCCCGGGGCAGCCGAACCGCTCGGCCAGCACGCTGATCACCGGCGGGTTGTCGGCGCCCAGCGAGAACACCCCGTCCAGCCGGTCGATGCCGGCCGCCGAGAGTTCAGCGAGGACCGCGGTGCCGTCGTTCGGGTCGCAGACCAGCAGGACGTCCGCCGCCGCCCGCGCCCGGTCGGTGGGCGTGTCCGTGACCACCACCAGCTCCCGCCGGGGCGAGCGCAGACCGGCCAGTGAGTGGTCCATCCCCGAGCCCAGCCCGCAGACCAGGAGCCGCTCAGTCACGGCCGCCCCCCGGCCCGTCGCCGCGCGGCCCGCCACCGGCCGGTCCGCCGGCCGGGGACGGGGTGCCCAGACCCAGCACCTGGAACACCTCCGCGTGGCCCGAACCCGCGGACACCGCGCCCCGGTAGCGGGCCAGCCCCCGGATGCCCTCGTCCCAGGCGGCGTGGCGCAGCTGCGAGACGTACGCGCGCATCGCCTCGACCTTGGTCTCGATCTGGCCGTCGATGTCCTCCGCGTACTGGAAGCGGGCCATCGGCGCCCACACCTCGTACCCGAGCACCAGCCGGGGCGCCGGCATCGGCCGCTCGCCCGCCTCCTGGAAGAACTCCGACTGGGCCATCCACAGCGCCTCGGTGGTCAGCTGGTGCACCATGCGGTGCTCCACGTCGTCGTCGTTGTCGTGGGGCAGGTAGACCACCTGCGGCCGCACTTCCCGCAGCACCCGCACCAGGTCCAGGTGCACACGGCGGGAGAGCGTGAAGTCCCGTGACGGCTCGTCGAAGCGGACGCAGCGGTGGACGCCCAGCGTCTTGGCGGCGGTCTCCGTCTCGGCGGCGAACGCGGCGTCCGTGACCGCGTCGTCGAGGGCGCTGCGCTCGCGCCCGATGACGATGACCACCGTCACCCGGGCACCGTCCTGGACGTGTTTGACGATGGACCCGCCACAGCCGATGACGTCGTCGTCGGGGTGCGGCGCGACCACCAGCACATCGGTGACCCCCGTCACGAGCGCGCCTCCGGCACCAGCCGGGCCCAGCCCGCCCACTGCCCGGTCAGCTCGACGCCCTCGGCGAAGGAGGTGCGCGCGGTGAAACCGAGCAGGCGCTCGGCCTTGTCGTACCGGGCCCGCGCCGTCGAGCGGTACAGCTCCAGCTCCCAGTCCGGCACCGGGTCCCCGGTGGCCTGCGCCGCCGGCTCGCCCAGGCCGCGCAGGGAGCGCACCGCGTCGAAGAAGCGGCCCCAGTGGAGCGGTTCGCCGCTGCCGATCAGGAAGCGCTGACCGGCGGCCGCCTCCTTCGCGACGGCCGGCAGCACCGCGTCCACCAGGTCGTCGACGTACACGGCGTTGCACACGCCGGTGTCCTCACCCGTCGGCAGGGCGGCGAAGTCGCTCTCGGCGCGCCGCAGCTGGGCGGTGGTCCACTGGCCGCCCCAAGGGCCGTAGACCACGCCGGGCTGGAGCACGACGGTCTCCAGGTCGGGGCCGTGCGCGTCGAGGACCAGCCGCTCCGCGGCGAGCTTCTGCTGCTCGTACTCGCGGTCGGCGGGGTCGGCCGGACGGGCCGGCGACTCCTCGGTCAGCGCACCGGTGACGGCCGGGTCGTAGACGTCCACGGTGCTCAGGTGCACCACTCGCCGTACCCCGGCGGCGCGGGCGGCGGCCAGGACGTTGGCGGTGCCGTCGACGGAGGCCGCCCAGCGGTCCGCCTCGTCACCGGCGCTGCCGAAGGCGCAGTGCACCACGGTGTCGCAGCCCTCGAAGGCGGCCCTCAGCCCGTCGGCGTCCAGCAGGTCGGCCTGCCGGAACTCCAGCCGCTCCTGCGGCAGTACGGACAGCCGCGCGGCCCGGCCGAAGCCCCGCACCACGGGACGGACGCGGGCCTGCCCGCCCAGCACCAGCCGCTCCACGACGCGACCGCCGATGAATCCGCTCGCGCCGGTGACCGCCACGGTGCGGCCGGCGAGCTCGGGATCGCCGTCCGCCGGGGCGCCGCGAGTGGTCCAGGGCCGGGCGGCCTCCTCGCGGGCGTCGCCGTAGCACTCCTCGATCAGCTCGACGACGCGCCGGCCGTCCTCGGGGCCGGAGTGCGCGGTGGCGGTGCCGCGCACGGCGGCGGCGAAGTTGGCGAGCTGCTCGGTGAACAGCAGCTCCCACTCACCCTGGGCGGGCGCCACCGCCGCCACGTCGCCGCGGTGCAGCTCGACGCCGTCCGAGGTGACCAGGGTGCACTCGCCGGCCGGGAAGTCGGTGCCGATGGTGACGGTCGCCTTGGTGCCCGTCACCGTGCAGGAGATGCCGAGGTCCCGCAGCCGGCTGAACGCACAGTGCACGTCGACCGTGCCGAAGCGCAGGTGGGCGGTGGCGTCGGTCTCCACCCCGCCCAGCGAGTCGTCCTCGTAGCGGACGACCTCGACGTCGGGGCCGAGCCACCACAGCAGCGTGTCGAAGACGTGCGAGCCGGTGTCGGTGAGCACCCCGCCGCCCGCGAGCCGCCGGTCGAACATCGACCAGGTGACCGGCTCCCAGGCGTACGGGTGGCCCTCCGCCCAGTCGACGCGCACCACGTCGCCCAGGTCTCCGCCCTCGATGAGCCGCTTGACCCAGGCGTACGCGGGGAAGAGCCGCCGCGGATGGGCCATCGCGAGCAGCGGCGCGGAGGTGTCGTCGGAGAGGGCGGCCAGGCGCCGGGCGTCCTCGACCGAGGTGGTCATCGGCTTCTCCAGCAGCACGTGCTTGCCGCCCGCCAGCAGCGCTTCCACGGTCCGCGCGTGCACGGTGTGCGGTACGACGACCACGGCGGCGTCGAAGGCGTCGGCGGCCTCGGCCGGGTCGGTGGCGATCACCACCTCGTCGGAGCCGGTGCCGCCGAGTTCGCGGTACAGGTCCAGCGCGGCCCGCGCCTGGCGCGGGTCCCGGTCGATGAGCGCGGTCAGTTGCACGTCGCCCTTCAGCGGCGGCAGGGCGGGTACGTGGCAGCCGCGCGCGGCGGCACCGCACCCGACGATGGCGAGGCGTACGGGAGGCATGAGTTCTCCAAGGTGTAGGGAGGAAGGGGACGGCTCGGGAGGGAGCGGGCACACCGCCGTGCGGGAGCGTGCGTGGCGCGGGTCATGGCGTCCGGCCGGGTGGTGCACCGGAGTGGGTCATGACGGCCCGGCCGGGTGGTGCACCCAGACGTTGGGCTCGGCGTACGTCCCATGACCGTCGTCGGCCACTCGCAGCGGCACCAGGCCACCGGGCAGCGGGTGGTCACCGGGCCCCGGCAGGGCGTGCCCGAGGAACTCCTCCCAGCGCGCCACCGGCTGACGGATCACGAGCGACCGGTGGGCGACGCCCAGCTGCCGGGCGCCGAGCTCCAGGTGCGTGCGCAGCCACGGGTCGAAGCAGCGGCCGTCGGGCCGCCGCCAGGCGGCGTACTCCTCGATCGGGATGAGCGGGTAGCGCGGCTTGCGGGTGGGCCGGACGGGGATGATCACCCCGCGCGGGCACCGGTCCGCGGCCCTGGCGCGGACCTCGGACAGCAGCCGCTCGGCGTGGCCGGCGGCCCGGTGCGCGGGGTCGACGGACACCGACAGCATGCAGACGGCGTCCGGGTTCTCCGGGGGGCCGTGGTCGACGGCGTCCACCAGGACCTCGTCACTGCCGGCGGGCAGCGACGAGGCGGTGCCGTCCCAGCTCACCGGCAGCCCGTTGGCCGCCGCGACCAGGTGGCCGTCACCGTCCACCAGGCACAGCTGGTGGGCGGGGTGGAGTTCGTACATCTCGTGCCAGCGCCAGTTGCCGGGGGACTCCCAGCTCATGAACGCGGGCATGTTCGCGCCGATCAGGGCGTCCACCTCGGGTAGCAGCCAGGGGGCGCGGGACAGGTCCGTGAGGGTGGGTTCCACGGGGTGCGCTCAGCCCAGCAGCCGGGTCTCGGCCGTGGCCCGCATCGGGCGGGAGCGCCGCAGGTCGGCGGTGACGCAGACCCGCTTGAGCCAGCGGTCGGTGCCGTCGTAACGCGCCTGGAACGGCAGACGGCCGTGCACGGCCCGGTGGTTGTCGATGAACAGCACGTCTCCCTGGTCCGCGACCACCTCCCGCATACCGGCGTCGACCACCTTGAACAGCGCGTCGTAGGCACGCCGTGCGTCGGCGTCGTCCTCCGGCACGGAGGTGAAGTACGGGTCCAGACGCATGTACGGGTCCCGCCGTGAGCCGTACAGCAGCGGCCCGAGCGGACGCTCGTCGATCATCCGCTGGATGGTGGCGAAACGGGCGGCCTCCTCGTCGGAGGTGATGGTGTTGTTCTTCGGCAGATGCGACTCGTCCGGGGCGATGTGGAAGCGCGGCTCGAAGAGGATGTCGACGTCCTCGTCGGACAGCGAGGACAGGTCCAGCTCGCCGACCGTGGTGGGCACCCGGTCGGGGTTGCGCAGCGCGCCCAGGATCAGGTAGTCGCTGCGGTAGGGGTGGAAGGCGTCCTCGGTGTGCCAGGTCAGCAGCTCCTTGCTGCCCATGCCCAGCTGGTCGTTCTCGTGCCGGCGGATCGGGAAGATGTCGTGCACGAGGTGGCCGTCCTGCTGCGTGGCCCAGCCGAACGGCTCGCCCAGCAGCGCCGAGTACAGCATCAGCAGCAGCTCCTCGGGGAACTCCGGTCCGGGCCGGCGACGGCCTCGCCAGTGCTCGGGGGTGGGTCCGATGCGACGCTGGTCGAACTCGTGCCCGCGGACCACCACATGGCCGTGGCGGTCGCCCAGTTTGAAGTCGCGCAGGAAGTGCTGCACGCCCAGCGGCAGCCGCGCCGCCAGCCGCGGCAGGTCGCGCAGGAGGCCGGGGTCGCCGAAGGACGGGTAGAGGGCGGCCAGTTCGACGGTGAGCTCCGCGGTGGCGGCGGCCTCGTCGGGGGAGAGGGTGTAGCTGCGTGTGGACTGGTCGGTGAGGTTCGACATTGCCAACTCTCGCTGAGTGGTCGGTGATGGTTACTGCCCGCGGGGGTGACCGGAGCCGGGCCCGCGGGCCCTCGGGTGGTGCGGGTGACGCGATGGACGTGCCGCGCGGAGGAGGCGCGCGCCGGAGGAGGTACGCGGGAGAAAGGAGCGGGCGCGCCCGGTCCTGGCGGGGGAGACCCTGGTGGGCGCCGTGCCCGCCGGCGAGGTGCGCGGGCGGGGCGCGGGCCGGTCCGTGCGGCCCGGTCGCTCAGGGCCGGGTGACCTCCCGGGGACGGCCGGTCCCGCCGGTTCCGCCGGCTTCGAGCGCCCCGGCCAGGAGCCGGGGGGTCGGACAGCGCAGCAGGCCGCTCGCGCGCAGTCCGGCCGCCCGGGGGAAGGACTCGCGCAGCCGGGCGAGCAGGCGCATCGCCAGCAGGGACTGCCCGCCGTGCTCGAAGAAGTCGTCGTCGGGACCGAACTCCGGTGCTCCCAGGACCTCACGGAACAGGTCCACGACGGTGGACAGCGGTTCGTCCCGGGGCCCCGGCACGCTGACCGGGCCCGCCCCGCCCGCCGGCCCAGCCGACGTCGCGCCGGCGGAACCGGTCGCGGTCGCCCAGGCAGCCAGCCGGCGCTTGTCGATCTTGCCGTGCGGGTTCTTCGGCAGGCCGGAGACCCGGTACAGCAGCCTGGGCACCGCCCAGTCGGGCAGCGCCGCCTCCAGCGGGGCCAGCAGCGCGTCCCTCTCGGCGCCGGTCAGGCGGACCGCCTCGCCGGGCAGCGGGGCGTGCCGGGGGTCGGCCGGGACGGTGAAGCCCCACAGCACGGTTCCGGTGTCCGGGTCGGGGAACACCACGGCCTGGTCCACGGCCGGGTCCTCGCACAGCGCGCGCTCCACCCGCGCCGGCTCCAGCCGGTGGCCGCGGATCTTCACCTGGTCGTCGAGCCGCCCCAGGAAGACGAGGTTCCCCTCGGTGTCGATCCGGCCCAGGTCGCCCGTCACGTACACACGCGCACCGGGAACGGCGGCCGACGGGTCGGGTACGAACCGGCGGGCGGTGGCGGCCTCGTCGCCGAGGAAACCCCTGGCCAGCAGCGGTCCGCCGATGTGGATCTCCCCGGACTCGCCCTGCGGCACCGGCCGCCCGTCGCGGCGGACGCTGATCTCGACGTCCCGCAGCGGCGTGCCGAGCGGGACCTCCTCGGCCTCGGCCGGAAGCAGCCCGGTGTAGAAGGTGGAGCTGACGGTGCACTCGGTCAGGCCGTAGACGTGCGCCAGCCGGGCCCGCCGGCGCGCCTGCCACTCCCGGTAGGGCCGTGGGTCCATGCGCTCGCCCCCGACCACCACCAGGCGCAGGTCCGCCGGCGTGGTCAGATCGCGCGCGTCGAGCCAGCGGGCGTACTCCAGCCAGTACTGGGTGGACAGCTCCACCACGGTGGTACCGGTACGGGCGATCGTCGCGTGCAGCTCATCCGCGTCCAGCGCGTGGGTGTCGGTCCTGCACACGACCGCCGCGCCCGCCACGAGCGCGGGGAACACCTCCTCGATCAGGACGTCGAAGCCCAGGGAGGCCACCTGGAGCCAGCGGTCCCCGGTGGTGAGCTCCAGTCGTTCGGCGACCGCGACGGCGAACCTGCGCAGCGCGTCCCGCTCGATGACCGTGCCCTTGGGCTGCCCGGTGGATCCGGAGGTGAACAGGACGTAGGCCACGTCACCGGGGGCGGCCGTGCGGGCGGGCCGCCGGATCGCGGAGGCGGTGTCCGTCGCCTCGGTCCCGGTGGGTCCGGCCGGGAGGTAAGCCGCCTCGGGGGCGTGCGCGCCGTCGCCGAGCCACACCGCCGCCTCCGTGCGCCGCACCAGGGCGGCTCGCGCGGCCGCGGGCAGCCGGTCGTCCAGGACGGTGAACCCCGCGCCGGCCTTCAGCGCCGCGAGCATGCCGAGCACCGTGCGGCCGGGATCGGTGAACGCGAGGCCCACCAGCCGTCCGGGGCCCGCGCCGCGCTCGGCCAGGGAAGCGGCCCAGGCGTCGGTCAGCAGGTCCACCGACCGGTAGGTGAACACCCGATGTGGCGTCACCAGAGCCGGACGGTCGGCGCCTTCGTGTACGCGGAGGTCCCACAGCTCCAGGATGTCGGTGCGGTCCACGGCGGTCACCGGGTGCCCGCGCGGCTGTGCAGGAACTCCGACAGCCCCGCGAGTCCGGCCCGGAAGCCCTCCTCCGGGCCGCCGAAGCCGAGCCGGGCGCCGTACGGAGCGCCGAAGGCCGTACCCGGCACCAGGAGCGTGCGGTGGCGGGACAGCAGCTCCAGGCAGAACCGTTCCACCGCGGCCGGCCCGGCGGCGGCCTCCTCCAGCTCGCGGAAGACGGGCAGCGCGCACACCCCGCCCTCGGGCGGCGTCCAGCGCACCACGTCCCGGTGCCCCTCCATCCACTCGGTGAGGTACGCGAGGTTGCGCCGTGCCTCGGCGGCCCGCGTGCCGATCAGCGCGTCGGCGTGACGCATCGCCCGCTCGGCGATCAGCTCGACCAGCGGGGACAGGAAGAGCGTGGTCCGGTCGCGCAGCGGGAAGACGGCCGTGATCAGCTCCGGTGGCGCGATCGCCCAGCCGACCCGGAGCCCGGGCAGACCGAAGGTTTTGGAGAAGGTGCCGTAGGAGATCGTGTCGCCACCGTCGGCGGCGGGGTCCGGGAGGACGTCCCACCGGTGCGCGATCTCGGCGGTGGCGGCGTCCCACACCAGGGTCGCGCCGGCGGCGGCGGTCCGTTCGGTCAGCGCCTTGAGGCCCTGCGGGGACAGCGTGACCCCCGAGGGGTTGTGCGGGAAGTTGACGACGACGGCCGTGGTGCCCGGCGTGACCAGGCTCCCGAGCACGTCCTCGTCGATCTCGCCGTCGCGTACGGCCGCGGCCGGCAGCTCGGCGAGCTCGCAGCCCGCCGCCCTCGGGTAGTGCCCCAGCGAGTGGTAGATGCCCTGCTGAACGACCACGCGGTCGCCGGCCCGCAGCAGCGTGCCGAGGGTGAGCGCGATGGCCTCGCTGGAGCCGTGGGTGACCAGGACCCGGTCGGCGTCGCCGCCCGCGTACCGGTCGGCGATCGCCTGCCGGATGCCCGCGCCGCCCTGGGAGACGCTGTCGTCCATGACGACGGCGTCCAGCTCCCCGGCCGTGAGGCCGCACCGTTCGCGTATCTCGGCGAAGGTGTACGGGTGGACGCCGCTGGAGCTGATGTCGTGGATGCCGGACCCAAGGTGCCGGCGGTACCACTCCTCCAGCACCGGGGGGTCCTCACGCGGTGGACGCAGACTGCTCATGGTGGTGCGGATGTCCCTTCTACCCTTCACGGGTGGCCTCGTGGGTGCTGCCCCGGTGGGTGTCCCGCCACCACTGCTGTCCGGCGAGCGGAAGCGTGTCGATGGGGTCGTAGTAGTGGTACGAGCCGCCGCGGGCCTCCGGGTCCGCCGCCTCCAGCGGCGTGAGGTAGCTCTTGCTCCAGTGCGATATACCGAGTTCGCGGTCGTAGGAGTCGCTCTGGTCCACCCAGCGCTTGCCGGCCATCGGCACGTCGCAGACGATGCGGGGGGTGGCGAAGCCGGGCAGGTACCCCATGATCTGACGTTGCATCAACTGGGCCCGGTGCAGCGGCACGCGCCAGTGCTCGGCGTGGGGGATCATGTCGCACATGTAGAAGTAGTACGGCGTGATGCCCGCGTGGTCGGTGAGCGCGAAGCACAGGTCGAGCAGGTCGTGCGCGCTGTCGTTGACCCCGCGCATCAGCACGCCCTGGTTGCGTACGTCGTGCAGCCCGGCGCCGAGCAGCGCCCAGGACGCCTCGGCCACCGCGGGGGTGATCTGCTGGGCGGCGTTGGCGTGGGTGTGCAGCGCGATCCGCACGCCTCGCGACCGTGCGCGCGCCGCGACCCGCGCGACGCCCTCCAGTACCGGGCCGGACCGCCAGTGTTGGGGCAGGCCGACCAACCCCTTGCTCGCCAGCCGGATGTCCCGGATCGACTCGATGTCCAGCAGGCCGTTGATGAAGCGCTCCAGCCGCGGCCAGGGCATGTTGGCCAGGTCGCCGCCGGAGACCACCACGTCCCGGATGCCGGGGGAGGCGCGCAGGTGCTCCAGGATGCGGTCGGCCCGGTCGGTCGGCTTCAGCAGGAGCTTGTTCTTGGCCACCTGGGGTGTGGAGTTGCCCACGAGGTCCATCCGCGTGCAGTGCCCGCAGTACTGCGGGCAGGTCGACAGCAGTTCCGCCAGCACCTTGGTCGGGTAACGGTGCGTCAGTCCCTCCACGACCCACATGTCCTGCTCGTGCAGGGAATCGCGGCTGGCCATCGGGTGCGAGGGCCACCGCGGGTCACGGTCGGAGAAGACCGGCAGCATGTAGCGGCGTACCGGGTCGTCGTAGAACGCCTTGGTGAGTTCGCCCGGCCGGCCGCCGGCCGCCCCCGGGGCCATGGTGTTGACCATCTGGGGCGGCAGCAGCACCGACATGGTGGCGCGGTGCAGCCGGTCCTGTTCCCAGTCCTCGTAGAAACCCTCGTCCAGCAGGTCGCCCATGACCGCGCGCAGTCCCTTGGCGTCCTTCACGCAGTGGGCGCGCTGCCACTGCGGGTCGGCCCACTCGGCTGCCGTGACGTGGCGCCACCCGGGCAGGCGCCGCCAGTCCGGTTCCACGAGCGGACGGCTGCGGTACTCGTAGACGCCTTCCAGTGGTGCTGTTGATTCCGTCCGGCTGCGTGCTGTTTCCACCACCCGCCACCCAATCCCATCGGTTTCGGCCGTATCGCCTGACGTCGATCTTGCAGAGGGTGAGAGGTTGTACACGAGGGGAAGTTGTACGGGGTGCTGACCCGGAGTGCCCCTGTACAACTCGGGGCCGTCCGGCGGGAAGCGGAAGGGGCGGGCCTGGGTAGGACGGGGAGGAGCGGACAGGGCCGGCGGCCCGCGTGGACGGCCCGGCCGCTGGCCTGAATTATTGGTTGATGAGTTGATGTGTATGTCACTGGCATGTACC
The DNA here is from genome assembly GCF_056432045.1 of Streptomyces sp. NPDC045701. Taxonomy (NCBI): domain Bacteria; kingdom Bacillati; phylum Actinomycetota; class Actinomycetes; order Kitasatosporales; family Streptomycetaceae; genus Streptomyces; species Streptomyces sp. NPDC045701. Next base: position 268,735 of record NZ_JBWKJV010000006.1, read on the forward strand.
AATGTCCGCAGATCCGGTGCGTCGGCTTCCCTCCCGGGACGCCGACGTCCTCCGGCTGATCGTGCCGTCGGGACCGGGCGCCGCTGACCACGGTCGTCTGCCCCGCGGGGACCGCGCTTCTTCGACAACCGAGCACCAGGGGGGAAATGTGCCCAGGCCAGAGCGGTTACTGGACCCGACCGCAGGACCACTGGAGGCGTTCGCCCACGACTTGCGCACCTTACGGAAGCGGGCCGGGAACCCCTCGTACCGCACCATGGCCAAACGGGCGCACTACTCCGTGGCCACGCTCGCCGAGGCGGCGCGCGGACTGCACAAACCCTCGCTGAAGGTCACCCTCGCCTATGTGACCGCGTGCGGCGGGGACGTGGAGGTGTGGTCGCGCCGCTGGCACACCGTCAGCGGCGAACTGGAAGCGCGGGGCGCGCCTAGACCGGGCCGGCCGGGGGGTGCGGAGCGGGAACCCCCTCGCTCCGCCCGGCCCCGGCCGTTCCGCGGTGACCAGCAGCCCGCTCCGGGCCGCGACCGCGACCCCGGGCGGGGCCGCGCCCAGGGGCCGGACCGCGCACCGGGAACCGATCGCGCCCAGCGGCCCGACCGCGACCGGGTGCCGGACCACGTCCTGGGGTCGGACCGCGACCCGGGGTGGCACCGCGCCCAGGGAAGGGACCGTGACCCCGAAGGCGGCCCGGCCCACTCCGCCCGCCCGGCGTCCCCCGCCTCCGCGCACGGCCCCGGAACGGACCAGCTGACCGGTGAGGAACGGGCGGAACTGCGCAGGCTGCGCGGCGAGGTCGAGGAGCTGCGGCGCGCGAACGAGGTGCTGAAGGCGGCATCCGCGATCTTCGCCGCCGATCTCCGCACAACGTCGAAGGTCGTGTACAACCCGGCGGATCGACAAGATCGGTCGGCGTGACCGGTGCACCCCGCGCCCACGAGGCGCGGGGTGCGCCGGACGATCCCGACCGACCTTTGGGGACTGACCATGCGTGTGCTCGGAGTCAACGGCTGGCCCGGGGCCAGCCACGACGGTGCTGCCTGCCTCGTCGTGGACGGCGAAGTCATCGCCCTGGCCGAGGAGGAACGCTTCACCCGGAACAAGCACGCCTACGGGGAGGCGCCCCTCAGCGCCGCCGCCCACTGCCTCGCGGAGGGCGGCCTCACCCTGGACGACATCGACGTCGTCGCCCACGGCTGGGACATGCCCAAACTCTTCGCGGACCGGGGCCTGGACTGGTTCGCCGACGACGCCGAGACGCTGGAACACCTGCTGCCCAAGGCGCTGTTCCCGCGCACCCGCGACCCGCGGCTGACGTTCGTCAACCACCACATCGCCCACGCCGCCAGCGCCTACCACCTCTCCGGGCGGGACCGGGGGGCGATCCTCGTCCTGGACGGCCAGGGCGAGGACGTGAGCACCACGCTGGCCGTCGGCATCGACGGCGACATCAAGACCCTGCGCGGCTTCACGCCCGGCTGGTCGCTGGGCTACTTCTACGCCGCGGTGTGCGAGTACGCCGGCCTCGGCCCGGACGCGGCGGGCAAGATGATGGGCCTGGCGTCGTACGGCACTCCGCAGGACCTCACCTTCGGCGGCGCCCTCGACTTCACCGACGACGGCTTCGCCATCGGCGTCGTCCCGCCCGGCCTGCGCTCCACCGGCAGCACCGACGAGGAGACGGCCACCATACGGCTCTGGCTGGAGCACCTCGAAAAGGTCCTGCCGGACGCCCCCAACCGCTCCATCCGCCGCTTCGATCCCCGCACGGGGCGCTACACCAAGGTCACCGACCGGGACCCGTTCGAGTACCGCGACATCGCCGCCACGGCCCAGGCGGCCCTGGAGCGCGCCGTCATGGCCCTCGTACGCGGCCTGCTCAAGGAGACCGGCGAGACCACGCTGCTGGTCGCGGGCGGCGTCGGCTTCAACGCCACCCTCAACGGCAAGCTCATGCGCATGCCCGGGGTCCGGGACCTGTTCGTCCAGCCCCTCGCCGGCGACCAGGGCGTCTCCCTCGGCGCGGCGGTGTGGGTCGCGGCCCGGGAGGGGGACACCGTCCGGCCCATGACGGGCTCGGTCGCCTGGGGCCCGCAGTGGACCCCGGACGAGATCCGCCACGTCCTGGAGGCGTCCGGCACCGCCTACACGGAGCCCGCCGACATCGCCGCCGCGACCGCGGACGTCCTGGCCGGCGGCGGGGTCGCCGGATGGTTCCAGGGCCGGGCCGAGGGCGGCCCCCGTGCCCTCGGCCACCGCAGCATGGTGGCCGTGCCGAACCCCGAGCACACCCGCGACCGGGTCAACGTCCGCATCAAGGACCGCGAGGCGTGGCGGCCGTTCGCCCCGAGCATGCAGCAGGAGGCGGCCGAGGCGCTGATCGGTACGACCACCCCGCTCCCGTACATGATCGTCACCACGCCGGTCACCGAGGCGGGCGCCGCCGCCATGCCCGCCGTGGTCCACAGCGACCGCACCACCCGGCCGCAGACGGTCTCCGCCGACGTCGACCCCCTGTACCACCGGCTGATCGGCCGGGTCGGCGAGCACACCGGCACCCCCGTGGTCCTCAACACCTCCTTCAACGGCCGTGACGAACCGGTCGTCTGCAGCCCGCGCGACGCCCTCGCGACCTTCCACCGGCTGCCGATGGACGCCCTGGCCCTCGGGCCGTTCCTGGTCCGCCGTCCCGACGGCGCCCTGGGCGAGGCCGGCGCATGACCGCACCGCCCCGCGACCACTCCGCCTCCGCCCCGGCCGCCGGGCCGACCGGTGACGCCGGCCCGGCCGTCGAGGAGGTGCGTGCCCGGCTCGACGTCTGGCTCGCCGACACCGTGCTCGCACCGCGGGCCGACCTGTCGGCCCCGCTGCTCGACCTCGGCGTCGACTCACTCGACCTCATCCGCACCGCCCGCCGTATCGAGGCCGCCTTCGGCGTGCGCGTGCAACTGCGGGAGCTGGCCGTCCCCGAGATGACCACCGCCCGCCTCGCCGCGCTCGTCGCCGAGCGGGCCGCCCGGCGACGTACCGCCGACACCGCACCGGCCGGCTCCGGCCACGACCCGGTCCTGCTCACCCCTCCGCAGGAACAGGCGTGGGAGGAGCAGACCGGCGACCGGGCCCACTGGAACCAGGCGATGCTCTTCCTCACCCGGCCCGGGATCGACGCCGAGCTGTTCGCCGAGACCGTGCGCCGCCTCGTCGCCGGTCACGCCTCGCTGCGCCTGGCCGTCGAGACCCGCCCGGCCCGGCGGCCCAGGCAATCGGTGGCACCGATCTCCGTCGACGACCCGCCCGAGGCGGCACTCGGCCCGGTGCTCGACACGGTGGACATCTCCGAGCTGGCCGACGCCGAACTGGCGGCCGCGGTCAGCCTGCGCTGCGCGGTCGAACAGCGCGCCCTGGACCCGCGGACCGGACGCGTCGCCCGGTTCGTCCGCTTCGACGCGGGCCCGGCCCGACCGGGGCGACTGCTGATGGTCCTCCACCAAATCGCGTGCGACATGGTCTCGTGGTCCATCCTCCTGGAGGACCTGGAGGAGTTGTACACGGCGCTCGAAGCCGGCCGCCGGACCGTCCGGTGCGCCGAGGGCACCCCGTACCCCGAGTGGGCCCGGGCGCTCGCCGACCACGCCCGCACCCCCGAGGCCGAGGCGGAGGCCGAGTGGTGGACGGACGTGGTACGCACCCCCGCGACCGTCCCGCTGGACCACGCGGTCGCCGACCCCCGGGCCGTGAACACCGCCCGCACGGCCGCGACGTACCACGAGGAGTTCCCCCCGGAGCTCACCGCCCGCCTCGGTACGGCGGCCCGCGCCCACCGCGCCCACCCGGGCGACCTGGTCCTCCACGCCCTGGGCGAGGTACTGGCCGGGTGGCTCGACGAGCCGGCGGTACGGGTGGACGTCCTGCGGCACGGGCGCGAGGAGGCGGTCGGCGACTCCCATCTCGCCCGCACCACCGGCTGGTTCACCACCACCGCGCCCGTCCGCCTGGACCTGGGACCCGGCACCGCGGCCGAGCGACTCGCCCGGACCGTCGGGCACCTCGCGGCCCTGCCCGGCGGCGGAGTGGGGTTCGGCGCGCTCGGCCGCCACGGCCGGCCGCGCATCGCGGCCGCCCTGCGCGCCGCCCCGCCGAGCGACGTCTCCTTCGACTTCGAGGGCGGCGACGGGGACGCCCTGCCGCTGCGCACCCTGCTGCCGGACGTCGCACCGGAGCCCGTGGGCGACATCACCGCCCCGCACTGGACGCGGCCCCACCTCATCGAGGTGATCGCCACGACCGACGACGACGTGCTGCGCGTCGAGTGGTGGTACTCCACGGCGCTGCACGACGAGGAGACGGTGCGCGGCCTCGCCGCCCGCCACCGGGCCGCTCTCACCGCGCTCCTCGACGCCGCGGGGCCCGGCGCGGCCGGGGCACCGAGCAACTAGTGTCCTGCGCCGGGAATTCGATTAAGATATGAGGCCAGGCGTTCGAGGATCTCGTCGGCGCTCTTCGTCCATGTGAAGGGGCGGGGGTTCT